>JALYGL010000184.1 GCA_030777125.1 Actinomycetota bacterium | reverse complement strand
GTCGACGGCTGCGACCAACCGCAGGCCGGAGCAGGCGGCGGCGCCCCCTGCCGGTCGATGGCGCGGTGTCCTGCGCCGTCCCGGCGTCGCGGCTCTCGCCGTCGCCGTCGTCCTGACCGGCGCCGGTACCGCGGCCGCCAACGACTGGCTACAGATCTTCCGGACCAAGCAGATCGCCCCGGTCAGCTTCAGCACCTCCGACCTCATCGCCGTGCCCGACCTGGACGCGTACGGCGAGGTGGCGGTCACGGGCGACGTCGACGTGGACCCCGTCCCCGACGCGGCGGCGGCGGCGGCGGAGACCGGTCTCGACGTGCCGGAGGTGACCACCCTGCCGCGAGGGGTCAGCGGCGAGCCCGTCTACCAGGTGGGTGGCGAGGTGATCGCCACCTTCACCTTCTCCTCCGAACGCGCCGCCCGGGCCGCCGCCGAGACGGGGAGGACGTTGCCCACTCCCCCGCCCGGTCTGGACGGCAGTCAGGTGCGGCTGGAGGCGGGCCCAGGGGTGGCTGGCATCTGGCGCCAGCCGACCGGCGTGCCCGCCCTCTTCGTGGGTCGGGCGGTCGCGCCCACGGCCTTCTCCTCCGGTGTCCCGTTCGAGACGGTGCGGGACTACCTCTTGTCGGTCCCCGGCCTGCCCGACGACGTCGCGACGCGACTGCGCACATTTACCGCAGACGGATCCACGCTGCCGCTACCCGTGCCCGCCGACCGGATGACCACGTCGTCAGCCCACGTGGGCGGAGTACCGGCGACGGTGTTGACGAGCCGCGACCGCCTGCTGGCGGCCGTCGTGTGGGTGGACGACGGCATGGTGACCGTCGTGGCCGGTTCGCTCGACCGCGGCGAGGTCCTGTCGATCGCCAGGGAGCTGCGGTGAGCGTGGCCGAGAACCCCGCCTCGGTCGGGGACGACGCCGCACGTGGCGCCGCGGCGCAGCTGGTCGCCGGTCTACCGCCGACTCCCGCCGTCTGGTGCTCGGGCCTGCGCAAGCGGTACGGCCGGCAGCAGGCGGTCGAGGACGTGTCCCTGGAGGTGGGCCGCGGCGAGGTCGTCGGGCTGCTCGGTCCGAACGGGGCAGGCAAGACCTCGGTGATCAAGATGCTCCTCGGCCTGGTCCACCCCGATGCCGGAGAGGTGATGCTCCTCGGGCGACCCGCGGCCGATCCGGCCACACGCGTCGGCGTCGGCTACCTGCCGGAGCTCTTTCGGTATCAGCCGTGGCTGAGCGCGTCCGAGGTGCTGGCCCTTCACGTCCGTCTGTCGGGGGTCGGCGTGTCGGCGGAGGAGCAGCGGGACTGCCTGTCCCTGGTGGGACTGACCGAACGCGCCCGCGACCGGGTGGGCGGCTTCTCGAAGGGCATGCAGCAGCGCCTCGGCCTCGCGGTCGCCCTCGTGGCTCGGCCTGAGCTCGTGATCCTGGACGAACCGACCAGCGCGCTCGATCCACTCGGCCGCGTCGACGTGCGCGACATCGTGCTGGCACTGAAGTCGCGGGGCGTCGCGGTGCTGCTCAACTCGCATTTGATCGGCGAGGTCGAGCGGGTCTGCGACCGGGTGGTTATCCTCGACCGGGGACGAGTCGCCGCTTCGGGGACCCTCGCCGAGCTGCTCGGCCAGCGCGAGCTCCGGCTGCAGCTGGCCGATGTCTCGACGGCGGCAGAGGCTCGGCTGGCCACCACCGGGAAGGTCGAGAGGACCGGCGACTGGTTCACCGTGGCGCTCCCGGCCCACGACGACGGAACTGCCGTACCCGACCTGGTGCATGACCTGGTCGCCCTCGGTGCGCGGGTGCACGCGGTCGAGCCGGCGCGCATCAGCCTGGAGGAGCGGCTGCTCGGCATCCTGCGGGCGGGCAACGGAGGCGACCGGTGACGACGGCCCGGACAGTGGTGACCATCGCCGCGCTGACCCTGCGCGAGGCGTCCCGCCGGCGGGTGGTGCTCGCCCTCGCCGTGCTCACCGTCGTGCTGCTCGGGCTGAGCGGCTGGGGGTTCTCACGCGTCGCCGCGGAGTCGGGCGCCAGCACGCTCACCAGCGGAGAATCCCGGCTGACCGCCTCGATCATGCTCAACCTGGTGATGTTCGGCTTCAGCCTGATCGCGGCGCTGGGCACCGCCTTCCTCGCCGGCCCGACGCTCTCAGGCGAGACGGAGTCAGGCATCGCGCTCGCCGTGCTGGCTCGGCCGATCCGTCGCTCCGCGGTGCTGCTGGGCAAGTGGCTGGGGCTGGTGGCCTTCGGCAGCGGCTTCGTCGTCCTTGCCGGCCTGGCCCAGTGCATCGTCGTACGGCAGACGGTGGACTACTGGCCACCGCAGCCAACGCTCGCCCTCGCGCTCCTCGTGGCCCAGACCGTCGTGCTGCTGACGCTCGCCCTGCTGCTGTCGACGGCCATCTCGCCGATGGCCTCGGGCGTGGTCGCCGTCGGCCTGTTCGGCGCCACCTGGATCGCCGGCGTGGTCGGTGCCATCGGTGCATCCCTCGGCAACGACGCCGTCGCGCATGTCGGCACCGTCTCGCGGATGCTCCTGCCCACCGACGGCCTATGGCGTGGGGCGATGCGCGCGTTCCAGGACCCGTCGGCCCTCGTCGAGTTCGGCGGGTCGGAGGGCCAAGCGTTCCCCTTCCTGAGCGTGGCGCCGCTGACGGTCACCTACGTCGTGTGGGCCGCGGTGTGGGTGGCGATGATCTGGGGACTGGCGGCCGCGTCCTTCCTGCGCAAGGACCTGTGACCGCTCCGACCCGTTCCAGCAGGCGCCATGCTTGTCGCGATGCGCAGCGCCCAGCCCGACGAGGGACCGATCGACGAGGCGGACACGGTTGGGCTGCCCGGACCGGTCGCCGCCGACCTGCTCGAAGCTTCGATGTGCTGCTCCTTCGGCGCCTATCGTGCCGCCGGCCTCCTCGTTCGTCGCGCAGTCGAGCAGGTCGCAGTCCTGCGACGAGTGCCGCTCGACATGCGGACGCTCCACCAGAAGCTGGCGTGGCTTCTCCAGGCTGGCCATCTGCCGCATGACGTCGTCCCGGATGCCCGCGCCGTACGTGACCTGGGGAACGCCGCCGCTCACGGGGCTGAAGGCGTGACCATGGACCAGGCCTGTGCCGGAGTCAGGTCAGCTCTTGCCGTGGCCGTCGGCGTGCTGCTCCAGTAGCCCTGGGCGGCCCGTCGCCGGGTTGTCCCGCGCCGGGTGGCGTCGGCAAGAGCGTGGAACACCCGGTCCGCCTGTCGTCGCAAGATCTAGTTGTAGGTGGGCCCCCCTTTCCCCCGGCGGCACAAGGCGCTGGCACCTGGCGTCGCCTCAGGAGACGTCGAACTCGTTTCCCTCTGGGTCGACAAGCAGTGTCCAGCGACCCTCGTCGCCTTCGTGGACGCCGACGACGGTCGCCCCGAGCGCCACGAGGCGTTCGACCTCGGCATCGTGGTCCTCAGGCCCCACGAGAAGGTCGAGGTGGACCCGGTTCTTCACTGTCTTGGCCTCGGGGACGGCCTGGAAGAGGACGCGCCGGCCCATGCCTGCCCCGCGCTCGTCGACCGGATCATCGGGATGGCGGAGGGAGGCGACGGACCGCCAGCGTCGTTTGCCGTCGATTTCGATCGTGTACTCGACCGGCACGTGGCCGGCGTTCACCAAGCCGCTGACGAACGCGTCGATCTCCTCGTGCTCGTAGTGGAGGGCGTCGGCCCAGAAGGCCGCCTGCGCGTGCGGTTCGGCGCAATCGAAGACGACTTGGGTGCGGATGGCGGCCATGGCTCATGATCGCACCGGGAGGCCGGAGCGCGTTCCGGCGCCCAACCCGGCCCGGGGGCCGGAACCGCACCCACTTGGTCAAAGGACCCGGCCGGCAACCTCGTCGAGCTCTTCCAGCCCCGCCAGCCGTTCCTGACGGGGCGGCCCCCTCAGCCGGTTCGGAACTGGACGGCCACGTCGGTGGGTTTGACGAGCGCCAGGTAGATCGGGCACCGCTGCTGCCACACCTCGGCGATCTTGTTGACGCCCGTGTCGCCGTCAGGCGACTGGATGCTGACGTCGAGGGTGACCTTGCGGAGGTCCGGCTGTGCACCGTCGATGCCGAGGAGGCCCCGCCCATCGGTCTGGCATCCCACTGTCGCTTCGACGGCGTCGACTCGCACTCCGAGCTGGGGAGCGAGCGTGTCCCGCACGAAGACGACGGCACAGCCGGCGAGTGCGCCGAGCAGCAGCGCGGTCGGGCTGGGCGCCTCGTTGGTGCCACCGAGCGCGGGCGGCAGGTCGGCGCGCCACGTGAAAGGTCCGGCCTGGATCGTGGCCTGGCTCTCGTCCGCACGGGCGGTCACGGTCGGAGCGCCCAACGCCTTCTCCGGGTCCTTCGTCCAGGCGTCCACGGTCGCCTCAATGGTCTCCGGTCTCATGCATCCTCCTTCAGGCCCGACACCGGGAGCTCACGCTCGATTCTACGGACGGCACCATGGCGAATCGTCGGGTGTTCTCCCTACGCTTGGGGTGTCCGACGGCGCGTCGATGAAGCATCATTGGGACGTGCGGCTCGAAGCGAAGGCGCTCGACACGCCCACCGAGGCTCACCGCGTCGGACACGCGGAGCTGACGGTCGCATCGGTCGGCGACACGACGATCACTCGGGAGGTGATGGAGCCCGGGTGGAAGTGGTCTACCGACGTGAAGCCCATCGTCGGCACGGATCTCTGTCGGGCACTGCACCAGCTGTTCATCGTGTCCGGGCGGCTGCACGTGGTCATGGAGGACGGGGCCGAGCTCGAGGTGCGTACCGGAGATGCGGCAGTCATCCCGCCTGGGCATGACGCATGGGTGGTCGGCGACGAGCCGTGCGAGGCCGTCGACTTCTCCCGGGCCTACAGCCAGCTGATCGAGGCCGGCGAGGCCTACCAGGCCATGACGGCTCCTCGAGCCTCGGGGAGGCCTTGCTCCCGGTCCGAAGCTGCGCAGCGGCTTCGGGCCGAGGCTCGGGCCGGCCGTCTCGATCCCGGCGCGGTGGCGCTGGTGCTCGCCGCGGTCGGCAACCGTCCGCGCCGGCGATCGGGTCCAGCCGGACTCACAGCACGGGAGGTCGAGGTCCTCGTGCTCATCGCGACCGGCGCGTCAGCGAAGCAGGTCGCCTGCATCCTCGGCATCGCACCCAAGACTGCGTCGACCCACATCGAGAGGATCTACATGAAGTGCGCGGTCTCGAGTCGTTCGGACGCCACCCGCTTTGCGATCACCCATGGCCTCGTGAACCCGGTCACACCGGCGGGCCGGTAGACAGGGATTCAGGGCACTTCAGGTCGGCGGAGAGCGCCGCCTCCACCCACGTGACACCCTACGTCGGCTCCGGGCTCCAGTCCGTCGCCAGCTGGAAGTAGTTGCCGTCGGGGTCGGCGAAGGTGCACAACAGCATTCCGCCACCTCCGCCCGGCTCGTACGGCTCGGCCACGACCTCGGCACCGACGGCCTTGACGCGCTCGAATTCGCCCTTCACGTCCGACGTCGAGAAATTCAGCATGACCCGGCCCGGCTCCTCGTTCCTGCCCCGTACCTCGCTGTGGGGCCCGATGGCGAGGTTGCCATCGCCCGCTCGGAAGCCGAACCAGCCATTGGCTTCGTCGCTCCACTCCGGGTTCGGCGCACCCAGGACCTTGCTGTAGAAGTCAGCCAGCTTCTTGGGATCCTCCGAACCCAGCATGATGTTGTTCAAGTTCAAGGCCATCGCTCCTCCTTGCGTCTCTTGGCCAGTCTGCTCCTTGACGTGCGGCGCGCACAGGAACCTCACGTGGCCATCCTCTCCGTAGGTGTCAGGTACTCCGACGCCGGACGACGCGGAAACTCATCGCCAACCGGGGCGAGCGTTCAGCGGCTTCTCGGTCGACGACATGCAGCGAGCCAAGCACTTCTATGGCGAGACGCTCGGTGTGAGGCGGTCATCGACGCCGGGCACGCAGGACGACATCGGCGATGTGCGGGGTGCCCGGTGGCGGGTCGATGCGCGGCTCGACCACGTGCAGCTCAACGGTGAAGTCGTCGCCGAGCAGCCGGCCGAGGTCGGCGGCACCGACGTAGTCCGCTGGGTCGACCCCCTTCGACCTCATGTGCCCGCGGTGCTCGTCATCGAGGTCGTGGTAGACGGCGAGAAGCAACCCGCCGGGGCGCACCGTATCGAGCAACCCCCGCACAGCATCCTCGCCAGCGGCCTTGGGCAGCGCCGGGTACTGCATCGACACGACGTCGAACGACCGGGCAGGAAACGGTGTCTCCAGGGCGTCCCCGCAGACCCACTCGACCGCGGCGCCGGCCAGCCCGCCAGCCTCCCGCGCCCGCGAGACGGCGACCTCGGAGATGTCGATCGCAGTCACCGTCCAGCCGCGCCGAGCGAGCCATATGGCGTCGGCGCCCTCGCCACAACCGACGTCGAGCGCCCGGCCTGGGGTGAGGTCGGCGACCTCGGCGACGAGCCGCCCGTTCGGCCGCCCGCTCCACATCGTCCCGTCGGGCTCGCTGTACCTCGCGTCCCACTCGGCGGCCTGCGCCGCCGCAGCGAACCACTGCTCCCCGTGTGCCCCCTCCTGCATCGTCCGCACGGTAGACCGGCGCCCGATCCGCGATGTGTACGCACTGGGTCCGTACCGAACCGCTCCCATAGGCGAGTCGCGGAGCACGCCGTCGACCGCCCTGTCGCTGCACGACAGACGCTTGGTTCAGGGCGTGAGCCGATCGAGAAGCCAGTTCGGACCCACGACGTCCGAGCCCAGAGCCCGGCAGCGGTCCCCGAGCGCTCGGTCTGCTGAGACGACGACTACTGGATGCGAGGCCGCTTCGACGAGCGCGACGAGGGTGTCGTCACCATGACCAGGTGCGTGGACGACCTCGACGCCCTGGCTCACGCCTTCCTCTACGCCTTGGCGCGCCACTCCCTCGAGCACCACCACGACGGCAGCGCCGAGCTTGGACGCTGCGTTGGCGGCGCGAACCCGGGCGACGAACTGGTCAGCCGCCCTGGCCCGGTCACGCCACCAGCCGGTCGGGCGGGACCCGACGACGTTCGCAGCGTCGATCAGGAGCACATCGAACGAGCGGCTCTGAGCGGCTGGGGGTGCCACACCTGCCGTTGGCGGGCGACGGGATCAACGACCGCCCACACAAGGACAGTCACGGTGACGCCGAGTAGTGCACCCAGAAGACCAGGCACGTCCCAGGCGAAGGTGAAGTGCGTGCGGATGAGCCCGCCTAACCCTGCCACGAGGAGGAGAGTCGGCGCCCACCGTTCCGGGAGCAACCCTCGGCTGTCGAAGGGGCTCTCGCGCCGCTTCTGGATACGGCGGGAAGCCCACAGGAGGATCAGGACTGTGCCTGGCATGGAGTCAGCCATGCCAGGCCAGAAAACGACCCCGCACCTCATCGGAGCCGATCCCGCCCAGAACCAGGCACAGCAAAGCCACCGACGCCAACTTCAGGGCGAGCTGGATCTCCGGGGGTTGCCTCCGAAGCATCGCGCCGATCCTACGCTCCGTCGTGACGTCATCCCGAGGTGAGGGGCCCTTTGGTCTGAACGCTTCGCCGAGGAACTCGACGTCTTCAGAGGAATCCTCGTCTCATCGGATCTCGGGCTCCGGAAGCCCGACCGCGAGGCATTCGAAACGAAGACGCATCCCGCCAACCCATCGCGGCCCGATATCGGACGAGAACCGCCCTGACCTCGCTCCGGTGAGGACGGCTCCCAGGTCTCGACCAGCATGGTGGGGATGGGATCGTGCGTCCGATCTGCGTTGGCGTCCCGCCCCCGGCGCACGGTGGCCTGGGTCGTGGCCGTCCTCGGCGTGCGCAACGTGGGTGAGGTCGCGCTGCCGGCCGTGGCGTACGTTCCGACGAACGTGACCGTCGGAGCTGTCTTGTTGCTGGTGGCTCGACGTAGCGGCGCTTCGTGGGAGGACCTGGGGCTTGGTCGCCGGCACATCCGGCGGGGCGTGACGGTAGGGGCGGTAGCCGGTTCGGCGGCGATCGTGGCGATGCTCCTCGCTGCCGCCCTGCCGATGACACGAGGCTTCTTCAACGACGCTCGAGTGTCGGCAGACGCACCGGGCTGGGAGCGGTTGTACCAAACCGTGATCCGCATCCCGGTCGGAACCGTCGCGTTCGAGGAGCTTGCCTTTCGGGGCGTCCTTCTCGCCGTGCTGTGCCGGCGGCTTCGGTTGCCAGCCGCCGTCGGCGTGAACAGCGCACTGTTCGGCCTCTGGCACATCGTTCCCACGCTGAGCACGGCGACGGCCAACGACATCGAAGGGCTGGCGCGGGTGGGCCTGGTGACCGGCTCGGTTCTGGCCACCGCGGTGGGAGGCGTTGTGTTCTGCACCCTACGGGTGCGAGGTCGCCACGTCCTCGCCCCGGCAATGCTGCACGTGGCCTTCAATGACACCGGCTACCTCCTCTCGTGGTGGCTCCGAAGCTGACCCTGGCGACGCGTGCACGAGGGAGGCGAGCAGGCGTGATG
>JALYGL010000183.1 GCA_030777125.1 Actinomycetota bacterium | reverse complement strand
GGGCCGCCCAGGAGTACGGCGGCGAGCTGCTGGCCGGCGCCGACTGGCTGTGGGCGGAGACGCCCCGCGACGACCTGCGCCAGCGGACCGTCGACGCGCTGGTGTGGCTGGGCGACATGCGCTGGGCTGCCGGCGACACCCGGGGATCGTGGCAGGCCCTCCAACGGGCTCTGGAGGTCGACCCGCTGGCCGAGCAGGTCTACCGCCGGATCATGCGGCTGCAGGCCAAGCTGTCCCGCCCGGACGACGCCGACGCCACCTTCCGGCGCCTCCAGGCCCGCCTCGAAGAGGTCGGGTTGGAACCGTCGCCGGAGAGCGAGAAGCTACGCGTCGACCTCTGCGGCTCGGCCTGAGCGGCGCGCCGGACCATCGGCCGGCCGACGTCACCCCAGCGACGCCTGGCTCGACGAGTGGCAGACCCACATCTTCCTGAAGCCCTCGATGCGCCGCCGGTCACCTGAGCTCTGCCGAGATTTCCCCTCAAGTCGCCCCTCCGCCGTGCCGATTGAGGAAGCAGCCAGATCGGCAACAGGCGCGGGCGGACGTTCCCCTTCGCGTCGGTGGGGACGAAGGAGGACACGCAAATGCTCGGATCCGTGACCAGGGCCGTTCGACGGCCGTTGGCAGCGCTGGCCGGAGGAGCGCTCATGGCGTCGGCCATGGTCGGCCTCGGCGGTACGCCCGCTGGGGCCCAGGCGCCGGTGCCCCACTGGGGCAACTACGAATGGGCCGGGGGCCAAGAGACGGCCAACGTCCGCGCCTTCTGGCTCTTCGACCGCACCGGGGACCCCACCATGAACTACCTCATCGACTGGGTCGCCGACGCGTGGAACGGCGCCCGGGCGCAGAACCCCGAGCTGCCCTACATCGCCGTCTACCAGGACAACGCCAACGCCGGTAAGTGCTTCGTCAACCGGACGCCCGGCTACAACGTCGCTTCGGCGTGCATGATGCCGTCGCTCAGGACCTTCGGGATCAACGGCATCGCCGCCACCCATGGGAGCCCGCACTTCCTCGGGGGCGCTTTCGCCATCAGCGACGGGCTGTCCGTCGAGGACGCGTTCACGGCCGTCTGCCACAACTTCGGCCACATCATGGGCCTGGCCGACTCCGAGGACGAAGAATCCTGCATGAACCACGACGTCACGCCCGGTGAGATCAAGTGGTACGGAACGGGCGACGCGGCGGCCATCCTCGACCTCTACGGGCACGACGACGGGCCACCCCCGGTAGCGGTCGCCGACACGTACACGACCGACGAGGACGTCGCCCTCACCGTGGCTGCCCCCGGCGTCCTGGACAACGACACCGACGCCGACGATGACCCCTTGACCGCCGTCAAGGTGACCGACCCCGCGAACGGCACCCTCGCCCTCGCCGCCGACGGGTCGTTCACCTACACGCCCGAGGCCAACTTCAACGGCACCGACACGTTCACGTACAAGGCCACCGGCGATGGGTCCGAGTCCGCCGCGGTCACGGTGACGATCACCGTGACGCCGGTCGCCGACGTCCCCGTGGCCGTCGCCGACACCTACCAGACCGACGAGGACACGCCGCTCACCGAAGCTGCTCCGGGCGTGCTCGGCAACGACACCGACCCCGACGGTGACATGACGGCGGTGAAGGTGACGGACCCCGCCAACGGCACCGTGGTCCTCGCCGCGGACGGGTCGTTCACCTACACGCCCGAGGCCGACTTCAGCGGCACCGACAGCTTCACGTACAAGGCCGGCGGCGCCGGGGACGCCGAAGCCGTGAAGGTGACCATCACCGTGAACGGGGTCAACGACGCTCCGGTCGCGGTCGACGACGCCTACGCCACGACTGCGCCCCTCCCATTGACCAGGAGCGCAGCCGAAGGGGTGCTCGCCAACGACACCGACGTCGAGGGCGACGCTCTCACCGCGACGGACGCCTCTGACCCCGCAGGCGGCACCGTCATCCTGAACCCGGACGGGTCCTTTACCTACACGCCGGACGCCGGCTTCACCGGAGTGGACACCTTCACCTACAAGGCCAATGACGGCTCCCTTTCCGACGTCGGCACGGTGAAGATCACCGTGTCGCCGGCGGCCGCGTAAGGGCCGTACGCAGATGCGATCCATCATCACGAGGGAGCGGGGCCATTGGCCCCGCTCCCTCATCCTGATCGGCCTCCTGGCTCTCGGAACGGCATGCGGAGGTGGCGGGGACACCGCCCAACCGGGCGACCGTTCCACCGCCACCGTGGGGCGCAGCAGCGAGACGTCGAGTGCGCCCGCCGAACAGCAACGGGTCCTTTCCTCGTCGCTGGCTGAAGCCCCGACAGCAGACGCCATTGCCGGCCGTGTCCCGTTCGCCGGGGCGAAGCCGCCACCGCCGCCCGACCTCGGCACCCAGCGCCCCGTCGCTCCGCCGAACACCGTGAGCCTCGAGGAGCTCCACCGCCAGGGTCGGACGCACGTGCTGCGCTGACGACCGCCGGGTCCACCGTCAGCCGTCGAGGCGGTGGACCCGGTGGTCGACCACCCGGCCGCCGTCCAGGTCGAGGGTGCCGAGGGTATGGTGCGGCTGGCGCCGGCGCTCGGTGGCGGAACCGGGGTTGAACAGCAGTTGACCGTCGGCGCCCGCTGCGTCCCACGGGATGTGGCTGTGGCCGAACACCACCACGTCGGCGTCCGGGAACCGGCGGCGCATCCGCCGCTCGCGACCGGCGGCCTGCCCGCTGTCGTGGACCATTCCCACCCGGACGCCGTCGACGTCGAGCACCAGGTCCTCGGGCAGCAGGGCCTTCAGCTCCACGTCGTTGTTCCCGAGGACGGCGTGGACGGGGGCGAAGCCGGCCAACTCGTCGAGGACGTCGCCCACCAGGATGTCGCCGGCGTGCAGGATGAGATCAGCGGCCTCCAGGTGGGCGTAGGCCGTGTCGGGGAGCCGGCGGCGGGAGCCTCGCCGTAGGTGGGTGTCGGCCAGCACGACGACGTGGGTCATGGCAGGCCCCACGGTACGCTCGCCGCCGTTGGACCCGGTACAGGCCCTCGAACGCATCGCCTATCTCCTCGAGCAGGCGCAGGCTCCGACCTACCGGGTGCGGGCGTTCCGCAACGCCGCCGCCACACTGGCCGAGCTCGGTCCGGAGGGGGTGCGCCGGCGAGCCACGAGCGGGCGGCTGCGGGACCTGCCCGGCGTCGGGCAGGCCACCGAGGCGGTGGTGACCCAGGCCCTGGCCGGCGAGGTCCCCGCCTACCTGGCCAAGCTGCAGGACGAGGCCCCGTCGCCGGTCGACGAGGGGCGGGCGGGCGAGATCCGGGCCGCGTTGCGGGGCGACTGCCACAGCCACTCGGACTGGTCCGACGGCGGCAGCCCCATCGACGTGATGGCCCGCGCCGCCCAGGCCCTGGGCCACGAGTACATGGCCCTGACCGACCACTCTCCCAGGCTCACCGTGGCCCGGGGGCTGTCCCCCGAGCGGCTTCGCCAGCAGCTCGACGTGGTCGCGGCCGTGAACGAGCAGCTGGCCCCGTTCCGCATCCTGACCGGCATCGAGGTCGACATCCTGGAGGACGGCTCCCTCGACCAGGAGGAGGAGCTGCTGGCCCGCCTCGACGTGGTGGTGGCCAGCGTCCACTCCAAGCTGCGCATGGAGTCGAGGCCCATGACCGCCCGGATGGTGGCGGCCGTGTCCAACCCGCACACCGACATCCTGGGCCACTGCACCGGCCGGCTGGTGGCCGGGCGGGGCCGGCCCGAGTCGACCTTCGACGCCGACGCCGTGTTCGCGGCCTGCGCCGCATCCGACACCGCGGTGGAGATCAACTCCAGGCCGGAGCGGCTAGACCCGCCCCGGAGGCTCCTGCGCAAGGTGGTGGAGGCCGGGTGCAAGGTCTCCATCGACACCGACGGCCACGCTCCCGGTCAGCTCGAGTGGCAGATCAACGGCTGCCGGCGGGCGGCCGAGTGCGAGGTCCCCATCGAGTCGATCGTCAACACCTGGCCGGCCGAGGAGCTCCTGGCCTGGACCAGGGCCCACGGCTGACGCCGACCACTAGCCTCCGGCCATGGACGTCCTCGAACGGGGCCGGCTGGCCCGGAGGATCTACGACGTCGCCCACCTGGCGGGCACGTTCGTGCTGCGCTCCGGGGTCACCAGCAGCGAGTACTTCGACAAGTACCTGTTCGAAGGCGACCCCGTCCTGCTGGCCGACATCGCCCAGGCCATGGAACCCCTGGTCGCCCCGCGGACCGAGGCTCTGGCCGGCCTGGAGCTGGGCGGGGTGCCGCTGGCCACGGCCCTGTCCCGGCACACGGGCCTGCCCACCCGCTTCGTCCGCAAGCAGGCCAAGGACTACGGCACCTGCCGGCTGGCCGAGGGGGGCGAGATCGACGGTGTGCGCCTCACCGTGGTGGAGGACGTGGTCACCTCCGGCGGCCAGGTGATCGCCTCCGTCCGGGCCCTGCGCGACCTCGGGGCCGAGGTGGCCCGGGTGATCTGCGTCATCGACCGGGAGGTCGGGGGCTTCGACAACTTCGCCGCTGCCGGCATCGAGGCGGCCGCCTTGTTCCGGATGTCGGAACTGCGTCCATAGCGGCACGGCCGAAGGAAAATGTCGCTCGGGTGTCGATCCGGGCCGGCGCGGTTCGTGGACATGGTGAAGGGCCGGTACGGGTGCCGGCCCGTTGCGAGAGGAGATCCGATGAAGGAGTACCTGCTGGCCGTGCACATGGTCGAGGGCGACCCCACCCGCCGCCCGAGGTGATCGAGCAGGCGTACAGCCCCACGAGCCGGAGGTGCTCGGGCTCCTCGCCCTCCTCTTGCTCACCGAGGCCCGCCGGTCCACCCGCACCGCCGCCGACGGGTCGCTCGTCCTGCTGGCCGACCACGACCGGTCACGATGGGACCGGTCGTTGATCGCCGAGGGGCAGACGCTCGTCCGCGCCTGCATCCGCCGCAACCGGCCCGGCCCCTACCAGGTCCAGGCCGCCATCAACGCCGTGCACAGCGACGCTCCGACGGCCGCCGCCACCGACTGGGCACAGATCCTCCAGCTCTACGATCAGCTGCTGGCCCTGTCGCCGAAAGGTCGACGAGGCCGTGGCCGTCACGCCAGAGGGAACCGCCACCGGTGCCCTCCAGTACACGGATCGGGCCCGGCGCGCGCTGGAGCGAGGCGTCGCTCCGCCACCACGCCGACCAGGTCGAGACCGAGCACGTCCTCGTCGCATACTGCTCCGCTGTGGATCGGCCGTCGGCGCCACACCCGCGTAGCCAGCGGGCGGCCCCGGCGTGGACCCCGAGGGCAACCAGTTCTGCCTCCTGGGCCCGAGCGGCCCCCTGAGCCGGCGGACGGGCCCGCACCGGTAGGCGGTCAGCCGACGACGGCGACGCTCTCCGGCGGCAGGCCCACCGACCCTCCGCCCACCGACACCCCCTCGACCGACGCGATGAGCACCGACGCCCGTCCCCCTCCCACCGGCACCTCGGCCGCCATGGGCCCCATGTTGGCGGCCATCGTGACCGGGCCGCGGTCGAGCACCAACCACCGCCCTCCCTCGTCGTAGCGCACGTCGTCGGGGAAGCGGCCCTCGGACAGGGCAGGCGTCGAGCGGCGCAGCGAGATCAGCCGCCGGTGCCAGTCGAGCAGCTCGGCGTGGGGCGGGCAGGCGAGCTCGTCCCAGTCCAGCCGGGAGGCGGCGAAGGTCTCCGGGGCCTGGGGGTCGGGCACCTCCTCCGGCTTCCACCCGAAGGAGGCGAACTCCCGGCGCCGGCCCTCGCTCACCAGCCGCCCGAGCTCCGGGTCCTCGTGGTCGGTGAAGTACAGGAACGGCGTGGACGCCCCCCACTCCTCGCCCTGGAACAGCATGGGCACGAACGGCCCGCACAGGACCAGGGCAGCCGCGACCTTCAGCAGGGCCGGGCTCATGAGCACGGAGCTGCGCTCGCCGGTGGCCCGGTTGCCGATCTGGTCGTGGTTCTGGAGGTACGCCAGGAAGCGTGACGCCTCCAGGCCCTCGGGGCGGCGGCCGTGGCGGCGACGGCGGAACGACGAGTAGCACCCGTCGTAGACGAAGGCCTGGCGGAGCGACTTGGCCAGCGTGGCCATCGACCCGAACTCCTCGTAGTAGCCGCTGCGCTCCCCGGTGAGGGTGGCATGGAGCGAGTGGTGGAAGTCGTCGCTCCACTGGGCGTCGATCCCGTACCCGCCCCGGCTCCGGTCGTTGACCACCCGCGGGTCGTTCAGGTCGCTCTCGGCGATGAGGGACAACCGGCGGCCCACGGAGTCGGACAACTCCTCCACCCGCACGGCCAGCTCCTCGAGGATGTGGGTGGCCGAGGTGTCCAGGTAGGCGTGGACGGCGTCGAGGCGCAGGCCGTCGAAGTGGTAGTGGCGCAACCACATCAGGGCGTTGTCGACGAAGAACTCCCGCACCGGGTCGCTGTCGGAGCCGTCGAAGTTCACTGCCTCCCCCCATGGGGTGGCGTAGCGGTCGGTGAAGTAGGGGCCGAACCGGCCCAGGTAGTTCCCGGCCGGGCCCAGGTGGTTGTAGACCACGTCGAGCACCACGGCCAGGCCGGCGGCGTGGCAGGCGTCGACCAGCCGCTTGAGGCCGTCGGGCCCGCCGTAGTCGTGGTGCGGGGCGTAGAGGTCGACCCCGTCGTAGCCCCACCCCCGCCGGCCCGGGAACTGGGCCACGGGCAGCAGCTCGACCGTGTCCACGCCCAGGTCGACCAGGTGCGGGAGGCGGGCGATGACGCCGTCGAAGGTGCCCTCGGGCGAAAAGGTGCCGACGTGGAGCTCGTAGATCACCGCGGCCGCCGGGTCGGCGCCTGCCCATCCCGCGTCGGTCCATTGGAAGGTGCCGTGGTCGACCAGCCGGGACGGCCCGTGGACGCCGTGGGGCTGCCACGGGGAGCGAGGGTCGGGGCTGAGGTCGCCACCGTCCAGTCGATAGGCGTAGTCGTCGCCGGGGGTGACCTCGGCCTCGACCCGGAACCAGCCGTGGTCGTCGGGCCCCTCCATCGGCACGGCCCGGTCGCCCGCCACCAGGTCGACCCGCTCGGCACGGGGCGCCCACACGCGGAAGCCGGTCATGATCCCTCCCTGCTCAGGAGGGCGACGGGGAAGCGGCCCAAAAGACCGGCGACGGGCACCGGGCCGCCGTCCACGCCACCGTCGCCCAGGACCGAGACCCACTGCCCGGCCGGCAGGTCGACCACCGTGTCGCCCCACCCGCGGTCCAGTCCCAGCACCAGCCGAGGGACGACCACGGCGACCGTCTCCCCGCGGACGTAGGCCACCACCCGTTCGGCCTGGGCACCTGCGGCCGCCAGCGGCTCGTACGACGCGTCCGGGCCGAAGGCCTCCGGCCGCCGGCGGCGCAGCTCCAGCGCCCGGAGCACGGTGAAGAGCTTCGGCGCACCCTCGTCGGCCCACTCCTCGAGCTCGTCGACCGAGCAGTCCCGCACCTTCTCCAGCAGGCGGCGGCGGACGTCGTAGTCCACCGGGCGGCGGTTGTCGGGGTCGACCAGGCTGAGGTCCCACACCTCCGCGCCCTGGTACATGTCGGGCACCCCCGGAGCGGTGAGCTTGAGCAGGGTCTGCGCCAGCGACGTCACCCGGCCCGGCCCCACCAGCGGTGCGGCGAAGGCGGCCAGGTCGGCGGCGCAGTCCGGGTCGGTGACGACCGCGGTGACGAACCTTTTGAGGGCGTCGTCGTAGGCGGGCGAGGGGTCGATCCACGACGTGTGCTCCTTGGCCTCCTTGGTGGCCTTCTCCAGGTAGGCCACGGCCCGGTCGGCATCCAGCGGGTGGGCGCCGACCAGGACCTGGTAGAGCAGGTACTCGGCGTTGGCGTCGGGCAGGCCGTCGGTCCTGTGGGCGGCGTTCATCGCCGACCACCGCTGCACCGCCCCCGCCCACTGGTCGGGTATCTCCGAGAGCAGGCTGATCCGCGCCCGCACGTCCTCGCTCCGCTTGGTGTCGTGGGTCGACGTGGCCAGCAGGGTCGACGGCCAGTCCTCGGCGATGCGGTGGTTGTAGGCGTGGAACTCCTCGACGGTGGTCCCGAACCGACCGGGATCGCCCCCGACCTCGTTCAGGGAGACCAGCCGGTTGAAGCGGTAGAAGGCGGTGTCCTCCACCCCCTTGGCCATCACCGGGCCGGTCGCCTGCTGGAACCGCAGGGCGAAGTCCTCCTCCACCCGCCCCGGGTGCTGGAGCAGAAGGAGCTGGCCCAGGAACTCCAGCAGGTCGGCGTCGACGTCGGGACGTCGCTCGGCGGCCCGCTCCAGGGCCCGGGCCACCTCGTGGCGGTCGGCGGGCGACGGGGGGTCACCGGGGCGGACGTAGGTGCGGTAGACGGCGAAGCCGGCGATCACCTCACGCAGCGCCGTGTTGAGGTCGCGGCGGGAGTGGTCGCGGTGGCGGCGGTGGCGCTCGCACACGGCCACCATCAGGTTGACCAGACGGTTGACGTCGGCGCCGAGAACCTCGCGCATGACCAGGTGCTTGGCGTCGTAGACCACCGACGGGTAGTCGGCGTCGGCCCCGGTGAACCGACGGTAGAGCCGGCTCAGTGGCTCCTCGCCGGCGGGGTCCACGAACAGGCCCCCGACCACGTTCAGGAAGTCGTACCCGGTGGTACCGGCCACGGGCCAGTCACCGGGCAGCTTCTCGTGGGACTCCAGGATCTTCTCCACCACCACCCACGTGCCGCCGCTGGCGTCGGCCAGCCGGCGCACGTAGGCGGTCGGGTCGCGCAGACCGTCGGGATGGTCGACGCGGAGGCCCCGCACCCGCCCCTCACGCACCAGCCGGAGCACGAGGTCGTGGGTGTCGGCGAACACGTCCGCCCGCTCCGCCCGCAGTCCGACCAGGGTGGGGATGTCGAAGAAGCGCCGGTAGTCGAGCTCCTGGCCCGCCACCCGCCAGAAGGCCAGCCGGTAGCTCTGGCGCTCGAGCAGGGCGTCGAGGGCGTCGGGGTCGGCGTTCGTCTCCTGTACCACCGCGTCGACGGCCGCGGCGGCGTCGGGCTGCTCGTCGAGGAGTCGGGCCAGGGTGGCCCGCAACACCTCCTTGTCGCGGTGGCGCTCGTCGACGCTGGCCCGGTCGGTGTCCGTCGCCGGGGGCAGCCGACCCAGGGCGACGGCCACGCTGGTCAGCTCGTCCGACGCCACCCGCTCGGCGGCCACGGCCAGAAGGTCGTCGAGCGACCGGGGCGACACGGGGACCAGGTGGTCGAAGTAGCGGATGGTGAAGGTGCCCCCATCGCGGGCCAGCCGCAGCTCGCCCCGCTCGAGAACCCGGCCGTAGTGGTCGCCGAGGATGGGCAGCAGCACCAGCTGGCGCAGCTTCTCCTCGGGCGGGTTCCAGTCGATGTCGAAGTAGGCCGCGTAACGGCTGGACGGCCCGTTCTCCAGCACATCCCACCACCACGCGTTCCCAGAGCCGGACACGGCCATGTGGTTGGGAACGATGTCGAGCACCTGGGTCAGGCCGGCGCCGTCCAGAGCCCGGCACAGCCGCTCGAAGCCGTCCTCGCCGCCCAGCTCGGCGTTGAGCCGGGAGTGGTCGACGACGTCGTAGCCGTGGGTGCTGCCCGGGGCGGCCTGCAGGTATGGGGAGCAGTAGAGATGGCTGACCCCGAGGTCGGCCAGGTAGCCGGCCACGGCCGCCGCGTCGTCGAACGTGAAGTCGGCGTTGAGCTGGACGCGGTAGGTGGCGAGGGGAGAGCGCATGTGGCCCGGAAGCTACCCGGGCATCATGGCTGGCATGCAGCTGCCCGTGATGCCTCCGGTCGCTCCCATGCTGGCCAAGCTGGCCCGGACCCTCCCGCCCCCCGACGGCATGGTCTACGAACCGAAGTGGGACGGGTTCCGGTGCATCGTGTTCCGCGACGGCGACGAGGTCGAGCTCGGCAGCCGCAAGGAGAAGCCGCTCACCCGGTACTTCCCCGAGCTGCTCGACCCACTGCGCCGGTCGCTGCCCAACCGGTGCGTCGTCGACGGTGAGATCGTGATCGCCACGGATCGGGGCCTCGATTTCGAGGCCCTCCTCCAGCGCATCCATCCGGCCGAGTCCCGAGTCCGTATGCTGGCCGCCCAGACCCCGTCGTCGTTCGTGGCCTTCGACCTGCTCGCCCTCGACGACGAGGATTTCCGGACCCACCGCTTCGCCGACCGGCGGGCCGAGCTGGAGCGGGTTCTCGACGGAGTCCCTCCGCCGGTGCACCTCACCCCCGCCACCACCGACCCCGCGGTGGCGGAGCAGTGGTTCGAGCGGTTCGAGGGTGCCGGTCTGGACGGGGTGGTGGCCAAGCCCATCGGGTTGCCCTACCGCGAGAACGAGCGGGCCATGTTCAAGGTGAAGCACGAACGGACGGCGGACTGCGTGGTCGCCGGCTTCCGCTGGCACAAGACGGGGCCGATCGTCGGGTCGCTGCTGCTCGGGCTCTACGACGACGAGGGGACCCTCAACCACGTGGGTGTGGCCTCGGCGTTCACGGTGGCCCGGCGCAAGGCGCTGGTGGACGAGCTGGCGCCGTACCGGGAGGGCGCACTCGACGGCCACCCGTGGGCGGCGTGGGCGTCAGCCGGGGCTGAGCCGGGTGGAAGGATGCCGGGTGGCCAGAGCAGGTGGAACGCGGGACGGGACATGTCGTGGGAGCCGCTCCGGCCCGAGCTGGTGGCCGAGGTCGCCTTCGACCACCTGCAGGGCGACCGGTTCCGTCACGCCACCCAGTTCGTCCGCTGGCGGCCCGAACGCGATCCGCGGTCGTGCAACTACGCGCAGTTGGATGTGGTGGTGCCGGAGGAGCTGTCGGTCGTTTTCGGTGCCTGACCGGTTCAGATTGCGCTCATTGAGGGAAAGAGAGGCGGGTACGCCGACGATTGAGACACCAGTCGAGATGACGCCTTCCCACGTGGCCACCCCGACCCCGACTCCGCTCTCGCTGCGACCGGCCCGGGCGCGCCAGCAGCTCGAGGACCTGTTGGCCGACGGCCGATGGCCGGGCGACGTCGACTCCGTCGTCCTGGCCATGCACGAGGCTCTCGTCAACGCCCAACGCCACGCCGGCGGGGCCATCGCGGTGGACGCCGTGCTCGACGGGTCGACCCTGATCCTCGAGATCTACGACCGCGGCCCCGGCTTCGATCTCCCGCCGGAGCCGGAGGCGCCCGAACCGCTGGCCGAGCGCGGCCGCGGCCTGTGGCTGATGTGCCGCATCAGCACCCGCTGCGAGGTCCGTCGACAGGGCGACGAGACCTGCGTGCACCTCCGCTTCGACGCTGCCTGAGCGCGGGCGCGTAAGCGGCGACGTTTGCTAGGTTGAGCCCAGGGAGGCTTGCGTGGCCAAGCAACGGGGCCAGAGCGACAGCGAGGATCTCCTCCAGCTCTACCTCAACGACGTCGGGAAGCATCCCCTGTTGACCAGGGCCGATGAGTTCCGCCTCGGCACGCTCGTCCAGGCCGGCAAGGCCGCCTCGGCCCAGCTCGACCGCGGCCAGGCCCTCGCCAGGGCCGAACGCCTCGAGCTCCAGGCCGTCGTCGAAGCCGGGGCTGAGGCCACCCGCCAGTTCATCCGCTCCAACCTCCGCCTGGTCGTCTCCATCGCCAAGCGCTACCAGGCCACCGGGCTGCCGCTGCTCGACATCATCCAGGAGGGCAACTTCGGGCTCATCCAGGCCGTCGAGCGCTTCGACCCACGGCGCGGGTTCAAGTTCTCCACCTACGCCACCTGGTGGATCCGCCAGACCATCGCCCGGGGCATCGCCAACACCAGTCGGGCCATCCGGCTGCCCGTCCACGCCGGCGACCAGCTCCTGGCCATCCGCATGGCCAGCACCGCCCTGGAGGTCCGCCTGGGCCGCGCCCCGAAAGCGGCGGAGCTGGCCGAGGCGGTCACCATCCCGGCCCGCAAGGTGGAGGAGCTGCTCCCCCACCTGGCCGACCCCGTGTCGCTCTCCGAGCACGTCACCGACGGCGACACCGAGCTGGGCGACCTGGTGCAGGACCAGTCCTCCCCGCCGCCCGACCAGGTGGTGTTCGCCTCCATGCTCCCCGCCCAGGTGGCCCAGATGCTCTCGCTCCTCGAGCCCCGTGAGCAGGAGGTGCTCTGCCTGCGGTACGGGCTCGACCGGGGCCGGCCCCGCACCCTCGAGGAGGTGGGCGAGAAGTTCGGCCTGACCCGAGAGGGCGTCCGCCAGGTCGAGCTCAAGGCCATCTCCAAGCTCCGCCGCTCGTCGCGGGGCCTGCGCGACCTCCTGACCGCCTGACGATCGCGGCCACGCGGCCGCGTCCGGGTGCGTACCGTCTTCGCATGTCGCATCGCACCCGTACGTTGGCCATCGTCCTCGCCGGAGGCGCCGGGAGCCGCATGGGCCCCCTCACCGAGACCCGGGCCAAGCCGGCGCTGCCCTTCGCCGGCCTGTACCGGCTGATCGACTTCGCACTCAGCAACTGCGCCAACAGTCGCATCCGCGACGTGTGGGTCCTCCAGCAGCACCGGCCGCACTCACTCGAGGACCACCTGGCCAACGGCCGGCCGTGGGACCTCGACCGGACCGCCGGGGGGCTCCTCATCCTCCATCCCTTCAGCGGCGGCGACGAGGGTGGGCTGCAGCAGGGCAACGCCGATGCGCTCTGGCGGCACCAGTCGCTCATCGCCGAGTTCGATGCCGATGTCGTCCTCGTCCTTAGCGCCGACGCCGTCTACACCCTCGACTACCGCGATCTGGTCGACGCCCACCTCGGCTCGGGGGCGGACGTCACCATGGCCACGACCCGGGTGGACGAGGACCCGGGTCGCTTCGGGGTGGTGGAGGTCGGCGCCGACGGGCGGGTGACCGGGTTCCAGTACAAGCCGGACGAGCCGGCCGGCGACGTCGTCACCATGGAGGTCTTCGCCTACCGCCCGGCGGCGCTCCTGGCGACGCTCGAGGAGTTGGCCAAGGAGAACGACGGTGAGCTGTCGGACTTCGGCGACGGGCTCATCCCCCGTCTGGTCGACGATGGACGGGCGCACGAGCATCGCTTCGACGGGTACTGGCGCGACGTCGGCACGCCCCAGAGTTACTGGCAGGCCCACCAGGACCTGCTCACCGGTGGAACGAGGGGCATGGACCTCGACGACCCGGCGTGGCCGATCCGCACCACCGGCGCCCACCGCCCGCCGGCCCGCTTCGATCCCTCGGCCTCGGTGGAGAACTCGCTCGTGTCGCCCGCCTGCCGGGTGTCGGGACGGGTGGTCGACTCCGTCCTCTCGCCGGGCGTGATCGTGGAGGAGGGCGCGGTGGTCGAGGGGGCGGTGGTGCTCCACGACGCCGTCATCCACTCCGGCGCCCGGGTCCGTCAGGCGATCCTCGACGCCCGGGTCGAGGTGCCGGGATGGGCCACGGTCCAGAGCGACGACCCCGAGAACCCGGTGGCCGTCGTCGGGTCGGACCACGACGACGTCCTCTCGGACGGTGCCGTGTGACCGACACTCGGCCGCGCTGAGCGACGACGTCGACGGCGTCCGCCATCCTCACCGTGCTCCCAGGACGAGCTCGGGCGACGTGGCGAGGAAGCGCCCGATGTCGGCCACCTCGGCGCCGACGGCCGCGGTCTCGGGTCGAGTGAGGCGGCGGAACGGGTCGACCTCGACGACATGGCGGGTGCGGACCCGTCGGGAGGCCCACGTGCCGATGACGGCGCCGTCGCTCACGACGAGGGGCTTCACCATCCCGCCGCCCCGGTTCACCTCCGGTGCGTGCCCGGCGGACAGGTGGAGCGTCCGATCGGCGTACCCGAGCCAGAGCGGGTCGAAGCCGCCGGTCAGTCGCAACGGCAGGGGCCGGTCGGCGTCTGCGGCGACCGCCTCGGCCCGGGCGGCGAGCACCCACGCGGTGCCGTCCGGACCGTCCACCGGGTTCCTCTCCTCGGCGATCGCGGCCCACGACCGGCGGACGGTGGCCGCCGGCAGCCCGGACCAGGCCGCCAGGTCGTCGACCGTGGCCGGCCCGTTGGCGGCCAGGTACCGGCGGGCCAGCTCGACCCCGGCCCGGTCGGGGTCCACGCAATCGTCCGGGAGGGCGGCCTCGAGCGCCACGTACCGCTCCGGCCCGTCGGGCCCAGGGACGACGCGCAACGCGCCCTCCAGGGCGGCACGGCGGATCACGTGGATG
>JALYGL010000182.1 GCA_030777125.1 Actinomycetota bacterium | reverse complement strand
CGGCGAAGAAGTCGCCGGCGGCGTCGGCGAAGAAGGCTCCTGCCAAGAAGGCTCCGGCCGCCAAGGCGACCGCGGCGAAGAAGACCCCGGCCAAGAAGTCGGCTGCGGCGACCAAGAAGCGCTAGGGAAAGGCGCGTTCCATGAGTCCAACCAAGAAGGCAGCGGCCTCGGCCAAGAAGGCTCCGGCCAAGAAGGCTCCGGCGTCGGTGAAGGAGGCGGCGAAGAAGGTGGGGTCGCCAGCCAGCGGACGGGCCAAGGCGGCGGCGAAGACGCCGGCGGCCAAGCGGCAGGCGTCCGTGAAGAAGGCGACGGAGAAGAAGGCGGCGGCGCCGAAGAAGGCGGCGACGTCGAAGGCCGCTCCGAAGAAGGCGCCGGCCAAGGCGACCACGGCGAAGAACACCAGGGCCGCCAAGGAGGCGGCGAAGGGCGCCAAGTAGGCAGCGGCCGTCCCCGGAGCGCTACAGCTCCGGGATGAGCTTGAATCGCTCGCCGTAGGAAAGTCCCGCCGGCTCGCCGTGCTCGGCGGCTCGGTCGCGCATGCGACGCCGGAACCCCTCGGCCTGGTCCTCCGACTGCGGGTCCTCGATCTGCATCGTCGAGCGGTACTGGCTTCGGTGTTCGAGCAGGGCGACCAGCTTGACGTCCAGCGACGACGTGATGTCCTCGACGTGGTCGGGCTCGTCGGCCTCCCAGAGCAGCAGGCTGGCCGGTCGGTGCGGGGCCACGCCCTGTTCCGGGAAGAAGTGGGGGTCGCGGGCGGCGACGATCCCCTCGCCGGCCAGCAGCCCGGCGTGGCGGTGGTCGGGGTGGAGGCGGTAGCGCTTCCACGGGTCGTGACCCAGCACCACATCGGGCCGGTAGTGACGGATCCAGTAGCAGGCGTCCCACCGTTGGCGCAGCCCCGACTCGAGCTCGCCGTCGCGCCACCCCAGGAACGTCACCGAGCCCGAGCCACCGAGCGCCCGGGCCGCGGCCCGCTGTTCCTCCTGGCGGATGGCGACGAGGGTGGCGGTGTCCTCGGCCGGGTCCCAGGACCCCTTGGACCCGTCGGTGCAGACCAGATGGAAGACCTGGCAGCCGGCCGCCGCCCACTTGGCCAGCGTGCCGCCGCAGCCGAACTCGACGTCGTCCGGATGGGCGCCGATGGCCAGGGCCCGCTGCGGCACGGGCAGGTTGGTGGTGGTCATCGGAGCGGGGCGGCGACGACCAGGTCGGCGGGCACGTCGACGTCGTGGGCCAGGGTGGGCTCGCGCACCACCCGCAGGGCCAGACCGAGGCGGCGGGCCTCGGCCGCGTGGCGGGCCAGCGAACCGGGTCCGTAAGAGAAGGTGAAGCCGGCGTCCGACGGCACGCACAGGGCGTTGGTGCCGTTGTCCAGCCGGTCGGGGACAAGGGTGACCCCGAGGAAGCGGCCCACCCAGCCCAGGTGCAGGGCGAGGGGGAGGTCGGCGTGGGCCACGATCACCCTTCGGGCCCCGGCGACCGCCAGCCGGGCCACGCCCGCCTCGACCGCCCGGTTGAGGCCGCGCTCGGGCTCCCACACCACCAGCGCACCGGAGTCGCGGGCCCACTCGGCCACGTCGGCGTCGTCGCACACCACCGCCACCGGCAGGGGGGCGGCAGAGGCCAGCACCAGGGTGGCCATGGCCTGGGCCAGGGCGGCGCGGGCGGCAGGGTCGAGGGCAGGAGCCAGGCGCCGCTTGGCCTCCGTGAACGCCTTGACCGGGAGCAGCACCGCCACCGGCCCGAGCCCGGTCAGGCGCACCGGAGTTGTCACCGCCAGACCTCGAGGACCTTGGACAGCGGCTCCTGGCGCAGGAGCTGGCGGACCCGGACGATGGCCTCACTCACCTCCCGCGACGCGATGGCAGCCTCCATCTCGGCCAGCGACGACCACCGGGAGATGGCGGCGCCCTCGACCAGCCCGCCGGCGTTGAGCTCGACGCTCACTGCCAGCTCCACGCTCAGGCAGCCGGCGCAGGACGCGAACACCGGCGCCACGTCGGCGGTGAAGAGGCGTCGCACCTCCTCGACGTCGTCCGGGTCGACCGCGCTCTGGTAGAAGCGCAGGTACTCGGCCATCACGGCCTCCAGGAGCTCTTGATGAACATGCCGGCCAGCTCCGGGCT
>JALYGL010000181.1 GCA_030777125.1 Actinomycetota bacterium | reverse complement strand
GTCGGGGCCGAGGATCGAGCCACCCTGGCCGGCGCCGGGTCGACGTTCGCAGCCACCATGGTCAACGAGTGGACCCGCCTCTACCGGCGTTCGGCGCCCGGCGTGGACATCCGTTATGAGGCGGTCGGATCCGGCATGGGGATCCGCCGTCTGACCTCCGGAGGCGCCGATTTCGCGGTCACCGAGGTGCCGATGACGCCGGGGGAGCAGCAGGCCGCCGGGTGGCAGGCCGTGCAGCTTCCGCTGGTGGGAGGGGCCGTGGGGCTGGCCTACAACCTGCCCGGGATCGAGGGCCTGCGCCTCTCCGAGGAGACCCTCGCCCGCATCTACTCAGGCGGCGTCAGCCGGTGGGACCATCCTGCCGTCAAACGCGACAACCCCGACATGAACCTTCCGGCGACGGCCGTCACCCCCGTCCACCGCGCCGAGGTCTCGGGCACGACCCTGGCGTTCACCCGGTACCTCAGCACCGCCGGTCCCGAGGTCTGGGCGCCCGGTGAGGGGGCATCGGTCGACTGGCCGACGGGCACGGAGGCGGAGGGATCGTCAGGGGTCGTGGCCGCGGTGACCTCCACCGTGGGCGCCATCGGCTACGTCGTCGCCGGGCCCGCCCGTGACGCCCGCCTCCAGTTGGCTCATGTGCGGAACGCGGCGGGCGCCTTCCCGGCCCCCACCTCCACCGCTCTCGACGCCGCCCTGCTCGGCGCCACCGGGTTCAAGGAGAACCTGACCCTGACGGTGCCGGTCCGGCAGCAGTCGTCGACGGCGTACCCGATCACCGCCATCAGCCACCTGGTGTTCCCGGTGGGACTACCGCCGGACAAGGACACGGCCGCCCGGCACTTCGCCAGCTGGGTCCTGAGCGAGGGGCAACGGGTGACCACCCGCCTCGGCTTCGTACCCCTGCCGTTGCCCCTCCTGGTGCGCACGCTCGAGGGTCTTCAGAACGGTGGCATCCAGCCCCGCCGCTGAACTGCTCCAGGCCATCAGCCCAGCTCGAGGATCCTGTGCTTCACCCGTTCGGCGGCGTGCTCGAGGGAGTACTTCGAGGCCACCTCGGCGGCCGCGGCGGCGCCCTTCTGCCGGGCCCGGTCGGGGCGGTCGAAGACCTCGCGCATCAAGAAGCGCAGGTGCTCGAGGTCGGGCTCGGCCCATTCGAACCCGTCGTAGTACGGGCACTTGGCCTTGGCCGGTACGAGCGACCTGACCTGGAGTGGGTAGCCCACTCCTTCGTGCAGGAAGTCAGCCGGCCCGCTCCAGTTGGTGGCGATGGTCGGGAGGCCGCAGGCCATGGCCTCGAGGATGGGCATACCCCAACCCTCACCACGGGTGGGGAGGACGAAGCAGTCTGCCGACCGGTAGAGCGCCCCCATCTGGTAGTCGGCGAACTCGGCGTTGGTCATCACAACGATCGGTGGCGACGACGGCAGGTCGAGCTTGTCGACCTCGGCCTGCACGTCGACTGAGGGGTCACGGTTGTACACCGACAGCAGGAGCAGCACCGGTTCCGATTCCTTGAACTCCTCGGCGAAGGCCCTGAGCAGCAGCTCGGCCCCTTTTCGCTCACCCCACTCGAACACCGACAGGAAGATGAAGCGCGAGGACGGACGGAAGCCCGTGGCGCCGGGATGGTAGTAGTCGACGTCGACGCCGAGGGGCATGACGCGGATCGGCACCGTCACCCCGCTGTGGCGGAAGGTCTGCTCGTTGAAGGAGGCCGGGACCCACACCTCGTCCATCCGGTTGCAGCCGTCGACCCAGTCACGCGGTAGGCCGTTCACTTCCAACATGGTCCATCCGATGCGGTACCGGCCCCGGATGCCGTTGAACACGTCGGCCTGGCAGAACCCCACCTGCGGCACATCCCGGCGCGGGCGGCGACGAACCAGATCCGCCAGCAGGGGGTGAGCGGTACGGGGTTCGTCGTCGCCGTAGGCGTTCCGGTAGGAGACCCTGAGGCCGGCGAAGTGCATGGCGGCCATCAGCTGGCGCGACTGCAGGGCGTAGCCGGGGGCCCGGTGGAGGATCGAGTGCCAGGTCAGCTCGGCCTCGTAGCGCTCCTCCTCGAGCCACTTCCCCCATTTTCCCTGGAAGACGCGGGCCGATCGGTCGAACATCGACCAGAAGTCGACGCCGTTCTCGCGGGTGCTGACGTTGTTGTGGTGGACCGCGTCGACCGCGCCCTCGTACACCACCCGCAACCCGGCCCGCTGCACCCGGAGGCAGTAGTCGGAGTCCTCGAAGTAGGCGAAGAAGTCCTCGTCGAGGACGCCGACTCGCTCGATGCAGTCGCGGCGCAGGTAAACGAGGGCGAAGACGACACCCTCGACCTCCCGCCGGCGCCGGCACTGGTTGATGTCGATCTCGAGGCCGCCCATCTGCTGGCCCCGCAGGGTGGATGGCGGCATGTAGCTGCCGAGGTGGCCGATCCGGCCGTCGCTGCCGAGGAGCCGGGCGCCCACCACGCCATTGCGGGGGTCGGCGTAGGCGGCATCCTGGAGGGCCACGAGCCAATTCGGGTCGAGCACGACCGTGTCGTTGTTCATGAGGACGACGTCCTCACCGGGCCGGCAGGCGGCGATGCCGACGTTGCACCCGGCGCTGAAGCCGAGATTCCTGCCGTTGCTGATCACCGTCACGCCCGGGAGGCTTCGGAGCCACTCGACCGTGCCGTCGCTGCTTCCGTTGTCGACCACGATCAGCCGCCAGGCGGGGTGGTCGGTCGTCTCACGCAGCGCCCTGAGGCACTCCTTGGTGACGGCCAGTGCGTTCCACGTGAGGATCACCACGGCCACCGGCCGGCGACGAGCGTCTTCGCCGCTCACGGCTTGATTCCGATGGCGGCGAAGTTCTGGGGCCCGAACAGCACCTGGTTCAGGCGGTCGACGTTCGCGGCCATCGTCGACCAACCCCTCTCGTGCTGCAACCCCTTCTCCACCGGCTCGAGGCGGGTGCCTTCGGGAACGGGCATCACCCGCTCGATCCGAACGTCCTGGAAGCCGGTGACCTCGAGCGCCCACTGAAGAGCTGCTGGGTGCAGCGGCTTGATGTGGGTCAGGTCCATGTAGAAGAAGCTGGCGAAGATGAAGAGGGTCTCGGGGTTGGGGGTCTCGACCACGATGGGACCGCCAGCCTCGAGCCTGCGGAACGCGACGTCGAGAAGGGCCATGAGCTGAGGGGTTTCCAGGTGCTCGGCCACCTGGCTGCAGAAGACTCCGTCGATGGCACCCGGCTGGATGGAACGCAGGTGAGTGGCGGCGTCATCCAAGACGACCTCGAAACCCTCCGCCCGTGCCGCCTCGACCATGGTCTCGTCGCTGTCGACGCCGTAGGCGCCTATGCCCTGCTCGCGCAGCAGGCCCAGGAACTCGCCGCGGCCGCACCCCACGTCGACAACGCGACGACACCCCTCGAATCGAGGCAGGTACCGAGCCAGCATCCCCCGGACGTCCTCGGCGTTGCCCCGGTAGCGATCCTCGAAGCTCCGGTAGTCCAGGGCCCGGCGGGTGCTCGGCAGAATGGGCGACGGCTCGCTCGGGGCAGCCCGGGATCCGAGCACCTCGACTTCTGCCCGAACGCCGTCGAGCCCGGCCTCGATTCGGGAGAGCTGCTCTGCCAGAGGACGGGTCTCGTGTTCGAGCAGCTTCTCCTGCTGCAGCCGGAGCCGTTCCACCAGGTCCAGAAGGGCGTGGTTGAAGCGGCTCTGCTGCTCCATGATCGGCTGCACATACCAGCGCAGGCTCCGCCGCAGGCCCCGTTTGGCCAGCCGGATGGCGGGACCGATCACCGGCCGGCCCGACCCGG
>JALYGL010000180.1 GCA_030777125.1 Actinomycetota bacterium | reverse complement strand
GCGGGTGGCGGCGGACAGGGCCAGCGGCTGCAGCAGGGGAACGGCCGGGGCCACGCCGTCCGGCCCGACCACGGCCACGGCCGCGGCCACGGCCCGGTCCGGGCCGAGGAGCGTCGCCAGCGAGGCGAGCAGCTCGGCCACGTCGAGGGCCAGCTGGCGAGGGCTGGCCGCCACTTCGGAGAAGCTGAAGTCCACGATCCACGCCGCCCCGTCGCCGTCGGCCATCACGTTGGCGGACCGGAGCGAGCGGTGGGCGATGCCCGCCCGGTGCAGGGCGTCGACCTCGGTCCAGAGCCGGCGCACGACGTCGTCGGTGAGCTCTTGGGGCGGCACGTGGTCGAACGAGCGGCCGTCGACCAGGTCCATGACCACCATGGCCGAGCCGTCGGGGCACTCCACCACCCGCTCGACGCGGGGGACCCGGACACCGGCCCGCTCGGCCATGACCGCCACCAGGGCCTGGTGCTCGACCGCCTGGCGCAGGGTGGCCGGACGGCGGACGTCGTCCACGCCCCGGAGCTGCAGGAAGCGGTAGATCCGGTAGAGGAGGTCGGCGTGGCGCTCCTCCCGACCGAGCACCTTGACCCACAGCCGGCGGCCGTCGACAGCGTCGGCCACGAACGACCGGGAGCCCTTCCCCTGGACGGGGGCGACGGCGACCGACACCACGGCCACGCCTGCGGCGGCCAGGGCGCCGGCCACCCCGTCGGCGCCGATCCGGCGGTCGGGCGCGCCGAGGGCCACCAGCAGGCCCGACCCGACCACCGCACCGGCGGCCAAGGCCAGCAGGAGCTCGAACGGGAGCGCGGTGCCGGCCACCACGCGGGCGGCGGCGGCCACGAAGAGGAGCAGCCACGTGGCCCGCCGCCAGGACGGCGTCGTCCACGGCCCGATGGCTGTCGCCACCGCGGCGGCGCCGGCGATCACGGCCGGGCCGGGCACTGCCGGACCTGCGGGCCACAGGTCGCGCCGCAGGTTGGCGGTCAGGCGGGGCGGTGTGCCGTCACTGAGTGCCCGGTCGAGCACGGCGAACGCCACACCGGCCAGGACGGCGCCGACGACCAGGGTGGCCAGCAGCCGGAAGCGCCGGCGGCGGAGCACCACGGCGACGACGGCAACCGCCGCCACCGCCCCCATGATCTGGACCAGGACGACCAGCAGGCGACCGGCGCCGGTGCCGGGGTCCGCACCGGCGACCACAGCGGCGTCGGAGCCGATCAGCGTGTCGTCGAAGACCAGCCCCAGCAGCACGAGGGGGAGCAGGGCCACGGCGGTGGCCATCAACCTCACCACGTCCCGGGCGTGGCGGTGACGCGGCGGGGGCGGGGGCACGGCTGCCGGTCGGTCCACCTCGGACGGGCTCAGTGGCGGCGGGCGACGGGTACGCCGGCGCCGCCGAGGCCGAGCATCCACCGCCCGCCCGTGCCGGCCAGGACGCCCAACCCGGCGCCCCCGATCACGTCGATCGGCAGGTGGGCGCCGGCGTACACCCGTGACGTGCCGACCACGGCCGCGGTGGCGAAGGCGGCCGGTCGCCAGCGGCGGGGTACGGACGGGGCCAGGACCGACGCCAGTGCGAACGCCACCGCGGCATGGCCGGAAACGTACCCGAGGCCCCGGGCCGCGTCCCGCAGCCGCACATCGGGCAGCAGCACCGCCGGCCGGCCGCGCGCCACCAGCGCCTTCACCGCCTTGCCCGTCCACCAGGCGGCCTGGCTGGCGCCGAGCACGGCCAAGGTGAGGCGGCGGTCACGGGCGACGGCGGCGACGACGGTCACCACGGCCAGCGACCCGCCCACGCTGCCGAGCTGCATCGGGGCCCACGCCACGCGCCACACCGAGTCGGGGAGGTCGTTGATGCGCCTGAACACCCGCTCCTCCCACCGGGGGACGGTGGCCTGGAGCGTCACCGCCACCCAGCTTCCCCACAGCACGGCGGCCCCTCCGGCGATGGCTGCTGTCTCGGCCGGGTGCATGGCGGACCGGGTCGTCACTGTCGGCACGGGCCTTCAACGGGGTGATGGGTCGCAGGCGCCATCCATACCCTCCCCGGGCCGCCTCTCCGGTTGGCGATTGTGGCACAGGACCGCGCCCGAACGACCGGGGCGGCAGCCGCCGTACGATCGGGCATGGACGATGGCCCGGTGACGACCACGACCGGGCATCGGGTCGCGGCCGTCGTCCCCGCCCGCAACGAGGAGGCGACGGTGGCGGACGTCGTCCGGGCGGCCCGGGAGGCACGGCTGGTCGACGAGGTCATCGTCGTCGACAATGCCTCCTCCGACGGAACGGCACGGGCCGCGAGTGGGCAGGGCGCCCGGGTCGTCACCGAGCCCGTACCCGGCAAGGGCGAGGCCATGCACGCCGGCGTGGCCGCCACCGACGCGGAGATCATCGTGTTCCTCGACGCCGACCTCGTCGGCCTCCGCCCCGAGCACGTCGACGCCCTGGTGGAGGCCGTGCTCGACGGGGCGGGCATGGCCTGCGGGCTCTTCGACCGCGGCCCGGTCCTCAACCCGGTCTTCGTCCACCTCCTCCCGGTGCTCACCGGCGAGCGGTCCCTGCGCCGGGAGCTGTTCGAGGCCGTCACTCCCGACTTCGTCCACGGGTACCGGATCGAGGCGGCCCTGAACTCCCTCGCCGCCGAGCGTGGCCTCCGGGTGGTGAACTTCGTGTGCCCGGGGCTGTGGCACCGGCCCAAGGAGCGCAAGCTGGGACCTGTCCATGGCTTCGCGGCCAAGGTGTCGATGCTGATGACCGCCGTGTTCGCCTACGTCCTGTGGCGGGTCGAGGGCCGGCGGAGGGCGGGCACACGCCGGTCCGATCGAGCGCGAAGGTAGGAGGCTGTGGGGCTACGGGCCTGGGCGCTGCGGCAAGCCATGGGGCGGCTCCGCATCACGGACGACATCGTCCGCCACCTCACGACCTTCCAGCGGCTCGGGGAGACGGTCGAGGTCCAACTCCCCAGCGAGCTGCTGCCGGTGGGGGCCCGAACCCTGTTCCGGGCCGTGCGTACCCGGGGGGCGGCCCAGCTCGGCGTGGACTGGGTGTGGCCCTACTGGCTCGAGCGCCAGCTCGACCCCCGCTCCCCTGCGTTCGTGCCCCGTGGCCACCTGCCCGTCACCACCAACATGACCGGTCGCAACTGGACCGGCGTGGCCCCACCGCACTGCGCCCACAAGGCCATCGTCGACCCCCGGGGCCTGGTGACGCCGTGGTTCGACGGGTGGTCGTTGGACTGGTGGGTCAAGGCGGGCCCTGACTGGCACCTCCCCTCTCGTGACGGCGACGTCCGGCAGGGGCTGGTCGAGGCGACGCCCGTGGTCGAGACGGTGATGGCCGTCGACGGGGGCGAGGTGGGGGAGCGGGTCTACGCGGTCGGCGGTGACGAGCCGCTCGTGGTCGTGGAGCTGGCCAATGCCGCAGCCGGCCCCGTCACCGTGGCCCTGGCCATCCGCCCCTACAACCCCGAAGGGCTGGCGGTCATCGAGCGGATCGCCATGCACGACGGCACGGTCTCCGTCGACGGCCGGCCCGCGCTGTTCCTCCCCGGGCGGCCCGAGACCATGGCCGGGTCGAACTTCCACGACGGCGACTCCGCCCTGGCGGTGATGGCTGGCCGCACCTCCGACGCCCTGCCGGCGCGCCTGCGGTGCGACGCCGGCCTGGCCCAGGCCGCCTTCCTGTTCCCACTGGAGGCGGGAGCCCGTCTCCGCGCCGCCATCCCCCTGGCACCGGAGCGGCGGACCCGCCGGCGTGGAGTCGTGCGCCAGCGGGCCGGGCGGGCGACACCGGTGACCGACACGCTGCCGTCGGCCCGCGAAGTCGTCGGGCGTTGGCAGACGGAGAGCGACCGGGAGATGCGCCTGCGCCTCCCCGAAGGCCGCATGGCCGACGCGGTCGAGGCCAACCGCCGGTACCTGCTGCTCTTCCACGACGGCGACGACGTCACGCCCGGCCCCTTCACCTACCACCGCTTCTGGTTCCGCGACGCCGCCTACCTGCTGGCGGCCATGGGCCGCTACGGCTTCCACGCCGAGAGCGCCCAGGTGCTGCGGTCCTACGTCCGCCGTCAGCACCACGACGGCTTCTACTTCAGCCAGCGCCAGGAGTGGGACGCCAACGGCGCCGCCCTGTCGTCGCTGGCCGAGCACTGGCGGCTCACCCGCGACGTCGGCTGCATCGACGCCGCGTCGGTCCTGAAGGCGGTGCGCTGGATCGAACGCAAGCGCAACACCAGGCGACGTCGCGACGACCCCAGCCTCAGGGGCCTCATGCCGGCCAGCATCTCGGCCGAGCACCTGGGGCCGTTCGACTACTTCTACTGGGACGACTTCTGGTCGCTCCGAGGCCTCCTCGACGGCGCCCTCCTCCTCCGGCTGGTCGGGCTCGAGGAGGATGCCGGAGGCGCCGAGCAATGGGCCCGGGACCTGCGGGCCGATCTGGCCGCCTCGATGTCCCTGGTCGCCGAACGGCTCGGGACGGACGTCATCCCGGCCGGGCCCCGGCGGCGGATCGACCCGGCCGTCATCGGGTCGCTGGTGGCGTGCTCGCCTCTTCGGCTCCTGCCGGCGACGGACCCGGCCATGGCGGCCACGGCCGAGGCCGTCCGCCAGCGGTTCTGCATCGGACCGGCGTTCTTCCAGGCCATCAGCCACACCGGGCTGGGCACGTACCTCACCCTCCAGCTGGCCGCAGTGGAGCTCGAGGCCGGTGACCGCCGGGCGCTGGACCGCCTGGACTGGATGGTCGACGTGGCCACCCCGACGTTTACGTGGCCCGAGGCCATCCACCCGAAGCTGGGGGACGGGTGCATGGGCGACGGCCACCACGGGTGGGCCGCGGCCGACTTCCTGTCGATGGTGCGCAACCTGCTGGTGCGCGACGTGGGCTCCGACGAGCGCCCGTCGGTCGCCCTCTGCTCCATGCTCCCGGACGCTTGGCTGGGCCACGCCCTGGAGGTGCAGAACGCCCCCACCCACGCCGGCACCCTGTCGTTCGACCTGGCCTGGGAGGGCGGCCAGCCGGTGCTGCGCTGGCAGCTCCGGCGTCATCCCGACCTCACCGGTCCGGTCGTGTTCACCGCCCCCGGGCTCGACGCGTCGTGGTCGTCCACCGAGGACTCAGGCCGGGCCTGGTTGGGCCGCGCCGCGGAGGACGCGGCCCTCGGCGGGCGGGGCTAGCGCAGCCTCGGGCGAGAACCGTTCCTCGAGGCGGTGTCGGCCCAGCCCCGCAGCACCCGGGCCGCCACCGCCCTCACCGCCGGGCGGCGTCTCACGCTCGGGCGCCGCCCGGCCTGATCGGGGCCCGGGCGTCACCTGGCCGGGCGGATGGTCAGCTCCTTGCCCTTGTGGCCGGTCACAAGCACCTGCTTGTCGGGCGGCTCGTTGGGTCCCGAAGGCCACTGATCGAACGTCGCCTTCCTGAAGATGGTGTAGACGGACGGATAGAACAGGTGGAGCAAGGGCAGATCGCGGGCCACGATCTGCTGGGCCTGGGCCACGATGCGCTTGCGCTCGGCTTCGTCGAAGGTCGTCCGCTGGCGCTCGAGGAGTTCGTCGAGCTCCGGGTTGGCGTACCCCCGGGCGGCGAAGAACGCCTTCTGGTCCGGAGGCACCCGGGAGGAGAAGACGCCTCGCATGAAGTCGGGGTCCCCGGCGGTGCCGCCGTGGAAGAGCATCGCCATCTCGAAGTTCCCCCGGCTCATCAGCATGGCGAACTGCTGGAACTCGGGGGCCGGCTCCACGACCGCCTCGACACCGACCGCCCGCAGCATCCCGGAGACGACCTCGGCCAGCGGTGGAGCCACGGTGAGCAGTCGGAAGCGCAGCGGACCGTCGGGGCCCTGGCGGACGCCGCCGGCGCCCATTCGGTAGCCGGCGTCGTCGAGGAGGCGGTTGGCGGCCGGCGGGTCGAAGGGGTACTGCTCCACATCGACCCGGAAGGGATGACCGGGCGGCAGGTAACCGGGGTTCCCGACGAAGCCGTTGCCCCCCAGCACCCGCTGGACCAGCTGGTTGCGGTCGATGGCCCGGGCGCACGCCTGGCGGAACCGCACGTCGGCCAGGGCCCCACCCCTCGTCAGGTTCCAGTAGAGGCCGTTGAGGAACGCACCCGGGGGAGTCTCGAGGACGCCGAAGGCCGGGTCGCTCCGGAAGGGGGCGAGCACTTCAGGGCGGGCGCCGGCAGGAGCACCGGGACTGGCGACGTCGATCTCGCCCGCTCGGAGCGCGGCCAGCTCGTCGCCCACCTGGCGGAGCTCCACCCGCTTGACGAACGGCCGACCGAGGAAGAACGAGTCGACCGCGTCGAAGGCGTACGCCCCCTCGCCGCGCACGTAGGACGCCAGTCGGAAGGGCCCGCTGCCGATGAGCCGCTGCTGGTCCTGCACCGCGGTGGGGTCGTCGACACCCGACCAGATGTGCCTGGGGACGATCGGAAAGAGGGTGAGCGTGCTGGTGGCGAAGGGCACCGACGGCTGCTCCATCCGGATCTCGACGTTGCGGGCCCCCGTGGCACGCACCGAGCCAACCCTCTCGGGCCGGCCCAGGAGGTTGGGCGGCAGCATGGGCCGCTTGGCCGCGAAGTACTCGAAGCTGAACACGACGTCGTCGGGCGTCAATGGCCGGCCGTCGTGCCAGCGGATGTTCTCCCTCAGCTCCATGGTGTACACCCGACCGTCAGGCGAGGTGTCGAGCCGGGTGATGAGCCAGGGCACGATCCCGGACTGGAATCCGCCGATCAAGAGGCTGTCGTAGACGTAGGTCACCAGTTCGTACCCCGGGCCGCTCTGGTAGGCGAGCGGGTTGGGCAGCCCCACGTCGCCCGCCCCCCCGTTGGTCAGGCGGATCGTCGGGCGCTCGGCCGGCTGCAGCCCGCCGCCCGGCGCGCCGCTCGTCGGCGCGGCATCCTCCTCGGAGTCGCTGCACGCTCCGATTGCCACGGCCCCGGCCAAACCGAGCGCCCCTCGCAGGAACGTTCTTCTGTCCAATTCAGGATCTCCCTTCGTGTGCTCGGTGCTCAACATCGGAATCAGCAGGAACATCGATCGGCGCCAAGGTCGGCGCCGCCTCCACCAGACGGCGGGCAGTCGAACTCCTCGGAGTCGAGCCGACGATGTGGGAAGGGCCCTCCTCCACCACTCGGCCGGCGTCGAGCACGACGATGCGGTCGGTCACCTTCCGGACCACGGCCAGGTCGTGGGAGACCAGCACCAACCCCAGTCCCATCTCGATCTGGCGCTCCCGGAGCACCACCAGCAGGCGGGCCTGCTCCGACGGGTCGAGCATCGCCGTCGGCTCGTCCGCCACCAGCACCTTGGGCTCGGCCAGCATGCCTCGGGCAAGGGCGACGCGCTGGAGTTGGCCCCCCGAGAGCTGGTGCGTCCGGGCCCCGAGGAACCCCTCGCCGGACGGGAGCCCGACGGTTCGGAGGGCGGTTTGCACGACGGCCCGCCGCCGCTCCTTGTCGGGGGCGCCGACCACCTCGAGTGCCTCCGCAAGGAGGGCTTCGACGGAGAGGCGGGGTGAGAGCGCGTCCCACGGGTCCTGCAGGAGGAGCTGGATCCGGCGGCGCTCCAGCCGGCTCTGGCGTCGCCGCGACTCGGGCAGCCGCCGTCCTTCGAGCAGGACCTCGCCGGCGTCGGGCTGGAGGTGGCCGCACAAGATGCGGGCCAGGGTGGACTTGCCGCTCCCGGAGGGGCCCACGACGCCCACGGCCTCGCCTTCGCGGAGCTGAAGGGTGACCCCGTCGAGGGCTCGGACCGAGCGAAGCCCCCGGCCGAAGGTCTTGTGCACGCCGGCAGCCGACAGCAGGGTCTTGAGGCCACCGAAGTGGCAGGCCACCAGACGGCCTCGGGAAGGTTCGAGCGGCGGCCGGGACTGCGAGCAGACCTCCTCCGCCTGGGTGCAGCGCGGGTGGTACGGGCATCCCGGAGGGATGTCGCGGGGATCGGGAGAAAGGCCCCGGATCGGCCGCAGGTCCTTGGTCGTGGACATGACCGGATAGGCGTGAAGCAGGGACCAGGTGTAGGGGTGGGTGGGATCGTGCATCACCCGGGCGGTGCTGCCGTCTTCGATGGCCTCCCCGGCGTAGAGCACGATCGCCCGAGCGGCGAGGGTGGTCGCCAGGGAGAGATCGTGCGAGAGCACGACGAGGGCGAAGCCGCGTTCGCGGCCCAGGGCACCCACCCGCTCGACCAGTTCCAGTCCTGACACCGGATCGAGACCGGCCGACGGCTCGTCCAGGACCACGACGGCCGGGTCCAGCGCCAGCGTCATGGCCAGGCTGGCCCGTCGCCGCTGACCCCCGGAGAGCTGATGCGGGTGGCGGTCGAGCAGGGCCGGCTCCAGCCGCACGGCGGCGGCGAGCTCCTCCACCCGTCGCCTGGCCTGCGAGCCACGGATGCCCAGATGGTCCCGGAGGGGCTCGGCCAGCTGGGTGCCGATAGGAGTGACGGGGTTGAACGGAGCTCCCTGCAGGGCGAGGGCCACCTTGGACCATCGCAGCGAACGGAGCCCCTCCGGCCCCAGACCCAGTAGCTCCTGGCCGTCGACGCGCACACTGCCCCGAGCATCGGGAGGCTGGATCAGGCCGGCCAGGCACAACGCCAGGGTCGTCTTCCCGGAGCCGCTCTCGCCCACCACCGCCAGCGACTCGCCCCTGTCGAGTGAGAAGCTCACGCCCCGGAGAGCATCGACGCCGCCGGCGAAGCGGACGGCGAGACCGGAGACTTCGAGCAGGACCGGCCCGCTCGTCACCGGCCCCGCTCCCAGCGGGGGTTGGACCGGGGCTCGAGTCCGACTGCGAGGAAGGTGAAGCCCAGGATGGCGACCGTGATGGCGATGCCCGGGGGCAGCACCCACCACGTCCAGGCCCGGGTGAAGTAGATCCCAGGGTGATCCAGGGCCCGGTTGAGGACCTGCCCCCAGCTGGGCGTCGTCGGGTCCCCCAGACCGAGAAAGGCGAGGCCCGATTCGAGCAGGACGGCGACGCCGGCGATGAGCACGAAGTTGGCGGCGATCAGCGGGGTCAGGGCCGGCACCAGGTGTCGGCGCAGCAGGTGGAGGAGACCTCCGCCCAGGCCCTGGGCGGCCTCCACGTACCCTCGCTGGCGCACGCTGAGCGCCTCACTGCGGAGGACTCGGGCCATGCGGGGCCAGGCAAGGGCGCCGATGACGACCACCACGACCGACAGCCGTGGTCCGGTCAGAGCGGCCACGAGGACCAGCAGCGGCAGCACGGGGACCGCCAGCAGCACGTCGACGAGCCGCATGACCAGGCGGTCGATCCAGCCGCCCACCAGTGCCGGCCCCACCCCGACCACGACGGCGACGACCACGGCGATGCCGCCGGCCCCGATGGCGACCAGCAGGGATGTCCGTGCCCCCCAGATCAGCGCCGAGGCCACGTCCTGGCCGATGTCGTTGGTCCCCAACAGGTGGTTGGCTGAGGGTGCCTCGAAGGAACCACCCGACAGGGCCCGCGGGTCGTGGGGCGCCAGCACCGGAGCCAGCACGCCGATCGTCGCCAGGAGGACCAGTACGCCCAGTCCGACGCCGGCCAGCCCGCGGCCGGGAGCTCTCATCTGACGGTTCTCGGGTCGAGCCGGGCGTAGGCGGCCTCGGCCAGGAAGTTGGCGGTGACGACGGCGACGGTGAGTACGAGGAAGCACCCCTGCAGCGTCGGATAGTCGCGGACCCCGACGGAATCGAAGAGGAGGCGACCCATGCCTGGGTAGGCGAACACCCGCTCGATGAAGATGGCGCCCGTGACGGCAAAGCCGAACTGCAGTGCCGCCACCGTCGCCACGGGAAGAAGCGCGTTCCTTGCTGCGTAGCCGTACTTCAGGCGGCGCTCGCTCAGCCCTCGGGCGCGCCCCCACAGGAGGTAGTCGCCACCGAGCTGGGATACCACCCCTGCGCGCATGAGGAGGAAGTATCCGGCGGCGAACTCGACGGCCAGGACGATGACGGGGAGGGCGAGGTGGTGGGCGACGTCGACCACCTGGGCCGACCATCCCGTCGCCGGCGTGAACAGCGTCCGGCTGCCGGCCAGGGGGAACCAGTTCAACCGGACGGCGAAGAGCAGGAGAAACAGCGACGCCAGCAGGAAGGTCGGGACGTTGCTCAGGGTCAGGAAGAAGGTCAGGAGCCCTCGGTCCGCCGCTCGCCCCCTCCGCCATCCGGAGTGGACCCCCGCCAGCAGGCCGACGGACGCAGCCAGGGCCATGGCCGTGCCCACCAGCAGGAGGGTCCAGGGTAGGCGGGCGGCCACCACGTCCACCACCGGGACGCGGTACCGGATGGATACACCCAGGTCGCCCCGAGCCAGATCACCGAGGTAGCGGACGTACTGCTCCCGGAGCGGACGATCGAGCCCGTAGTACTGCGTCAGCGCCGAGCGAGTGTCGTCGTTGCGGATGTAGGTCGTGGAGCCGGCGTCCTCGAAGGCGGCGATGGGATCGCCGGGGAGCATGCGGGGGAGGAGGAAGTTGAGGGTCACCAGCACGAAGACGGTCAGCACGTAGGTGAGGAGCCGGCCCGGCCACCGGCGGTGCCGGGTGTGGGCACCAGCCGCCTCAGCGGCGGGCGCGGTCGCGACCCAGGGCGACTGGTCGGCCATCAGGTGTCACCCAGCGCAGCGATCCCCCCGCCTACGTCGACCCGTCGGGTGAGGAGCGTGGTGCGGAAGTGCTCATATGTGCGACACCATCATGGCGCGGCTGCGGTTTCGACTCACCCGGCTGGTCGACGGGCGACGTGTGGTCGACATCGGGAGGCTGACCCAGGCCGCTACCGTCGGTCACCCGTGGACCTCGGGGAGCTTCTCGCCGGGTGGGAGGCGCCCGACGCGGCCGCGGGCGTGGTGGCCGTCGACGGGCGGCGTCTGGCCGTTTACGGCGACACCGGTCGCCCGAGCCGGTGGGCGTCCATCACCAAGCTGGCCACCGCGCTGGCCGCGCTGGTGGCGTTCGAGGAGGGGACGCTCGACCTGGACGAGGCCGCCGGGCCGCCGGGCTCGACCGTCCGCCACCTCCTGGCCCATGCGTCGGGTCTGGCCTTCGACGACGACCGCGTCCTGACCCAGCCCGGCCGACGGCGGATCTACTCGAACACCGGCTACCGGGTGCTGGGCGCCACGGTGGCCGCACGCGCCAGGATGCCGTTCGAGCGCTACCTGACCGAGGCGGTGCTCGAGCCCCTCGGACTCGACCGGACCGACCTGGACGGCTCGGCCGCCGCCGGGCTGGTCGGGCCCCTCCACGACCTGCTCCACCTGGCCGCCGAGCTGTGCCGCCCCACCCTCGTCTCCCCCGAGACCCTGGGCCTGGCCACGACGGTGGCGTTCCCCGGCCTGGCCGGCGTGCTCCCGGGCGTCGGTCGGTACGACCCGCTCGACTGGGGGCTGGGTTTCGAGCTCCGGGACGCCAAGTCGCCGCACTGGACCGGCGCCTCCAACTCAGCCCGCACCTACGGCCACTTCGGCGGCAGCGGTTCGTTCCTGTGGGTCGACCCCGACGCCGGCCTGGGCTGCGCCGCCCTCAGCAGGCGCGAGTTCGGCCCGTGGGCGATGCGGGCGTGGCCGCCGTTCTCGGACGCCGTTCTGGACCGGTTCGCCGGAGCCGTATGATCCCCGGCATGGCACACATGGTCACCGACCTCACCGACGAAGACATCACCACCGAGGGAGCGAGCGGCCTTCGCGCCTCGACCGCCGACCCTGACTCCACCGACGCCCCCGGCGCCGACCCTGACTCCACCGACGCCCCCAGCCCCGGCGACGCCACCGACGCGGTCGACGCGCCGGCCACCGACACCAGCGACGCCGACAGCACCGACGCCGGCTCGGACGTCGACGCCTCCGACGCCTAGTCGGGTCCGGCCCCGATGACCGGCCTGGCCCGGTGCGTCGGGGACGTCGATCGGTTTCTCGCGTCCTGTTGGGGCCGGGCGCCCCTCCACCGGCAGGGGGTCGATCCGGCGCGCTTCGCCGACATCTTCTCGCTCGACGACGTCGACCGCTTCGTCTCCACGTCGTTCCCCCGGCTGCCGGCCTTCCGCCTGGTCAAGGACGGCTCTCCCCTCGACCCGAGCCGCTACACCAAGACGGCTCGCATCGGTGGGCAGGCGGTGGCCGGGGTGGGCGACCCCGGCCGCGTCTTCGAGGAGTTCCGCCTCGGGGCCACCCTGGTCCTGCAGGGGCTACAGCGCTCCTCGGAGACGGTGGCCCGGTTCTGCCGGTCGCTGGAGCACGAGCTCACCCACCCGGTCCAGGCCAACGCCTACGTCACCCCGGCCGGCGCCCAGGGCCTCGGCGTGCACTACGACACCCACGACGTGTTCGTCCTGCAGCTGGCCGGGCGCAAGGAGTGGGCCGTGTACGAGCCCGTCCTCGACGACCCCCTCCCCTCGCAGGGCTGGCACGCGGGTCGCGGGGAGCCCGGGCCTCCGATCCTGGAGGTGGAGCTGCGGGCCGGCGACTGCCTGTACATGCCCCGCGGCTTCCTCCACTCGGCCCGCGCCCAGCAGGAGATGTCCGCCCACCTCACCGTGGGCGTGCTGACCCAGACGTGGTTCGACGTGCTCCGTGAGGTCGTCGCCGGCGCCGCCGACGACCCCGTCTTTCGCCGGTCGCTGCCGGCCGGGTTCGCGACCGACGAGACCGCCCTCGCCGCGGGCGTGGAGGCCGCCGTCGCCCGACTGCGGGACTGGCTGGAGAAGGTCGACACGGCCCAGGCCGCGGGCGCGGTGGTGCAGAGGTACTGGGCCAGCCGGCCACCGATCCTGGCCGGCCAGCTCCACCAGCTGCTGGCCCTGGACGGGATCGGCGACGACACCGTCGTTCGGCGTCGCGACGGGTCGGTGTGCCATCTGGTGGTGGACGCCGACCGGATGACCGTCCACCTGGGCGACCGCCGGCTGGTCATGTCCGCCGACCTGGAGCCCGCCCTCCGGCGGGTGGCCACGGGCCGCCCCGTCCGGCTGGGCGACCTGGGCGACGTGCTCGACCAGCCCAGCCGGGCCGTGCTGGCCCGGCGGCTGGTGCGCGAGGGCCTGTTGGAGATGGTCCTTGGCAATTGAGCGGTGCTCGTCGGTCTCGAGCTCCCACGACGAGTCCCTGGTGGCCACCGCGTCGGTCGTCCGGGGTTGGGTGCTGATCGAGCAACCGGGGGCGTGGGGCGCCGAGGCCCTGACCCAGAGCCGGGTCCCCGCGGCGGCGGCCGAGGAGCTGCGGGCCCGCGCCGCCCTTCACCACCTCCGCGTGCTGCTGCTGCGCCGTCCCGACGGCCGCGACAGCCCGACCCGGAACGTCTTCCTGGCCTGGTCCGGGCGCCGTTCCCAGTGGATCGAGCATCGGGTCGTCTCCGAGGTGGAGGAGCTGCTCGAGTTCGACCTGGAGCCCCTCGGCGAGGGACGCAGGGTGGGGTTCGGCGAGCTCCGGGGGCGGCCGCTGTACCTGGTGTGCACCAACGGCCGCCACGATCCGTGCTGCGCCCAGCTGGGCCGCCCCGTCGCCCGGGCCCTGCTTCGCGACGGCGACGACTCGGTGTGGGAGTGCTCGCACGTGGGCGGCGACCGCTTCGCCGGCAACCTGGTCTGCCTCCCCCACGGCCTGTACTTCGGCCGGCTGGGGCCGGAGGACGCCCGGCGGGTGGTCGAGCGGTACGAGCGGGGCGGCGTCGACCTCGACCACTACCGCGGCCGGGCCGGCGAGCCGTTCGTCGTCCAGGCGGCCGAGTACTTCCTCCGCCGCGAGGAGGGCATCGTCGGCGTCGACGACCTGGTGTCGAACGGCCACCGTCACTCGTCGCCCCATGTGGTCGACGTCCGGTTCAACGGCCGCCACGGTCGCCGCTTCGAGGTGCGGGTCGGCGTGGGCGCCTCCACCCCGTCCCGGCCGCTCACCTGCGGGGCGGTCACCGAGGAGACACCGCCGAGCTACGCCCTCCTGGACCTGCGCTCGACGTGATGGAATCACCGGTCCGGTCCCGACGTTGTATTCCCGTCGGCACCGGAACGGGAGAGATGCGGAACATGGGCGCACGCGGCAGCGGGACTTCCACTCGTCGGGGACGACTGGCGGTGGGGGGGTTGGTCGTGCTGGTCCTCGCCGTGGGGGTAGGGAGGATCGGCGACCTTCTGCCGTCGCTGCCCAACCCTTTCGCCACCGACACGGTCGACCGGAGCCAGCCCGCGCTGCTCCAGTCCCTGGAGGACCTGAGCCGGTACCAGGCGGCTCGGGCGAACTTCGAGGTCATCGTCGACTCCGAGAAGGACGCCCGGTTCATGCCGTCGGTCATCCGGGGCGAGCGGACCCTGTTCGTGGGGTCCGGTTCAGTCGAGGCCTTCGTCGATTTCTCCGGGCTGGACGAGCGCTCCATCCGGGTGTCCGACGACCGCCGCTCGGTCGAGGTGACGGTGCCGGCGCCGACCCTGTCCGAGCCGCGGGTCGACCCCGGCCAGAGCCGGGTGGTGAGCAGGGACCGCGGGGTCCTCGACCGGGTGGGCTCGGTGTTCTCCGACTCGCCCACCAGCGACCGACCGCTCTTCCTGGCGGCCGAGGACAAGATGCGGACCGCGGCCGCGGCCAGCGACCTGCGCACCCGGGCCGAGCAGAACACCCGCCAGATGCTCGAGGGCACCCTCCGGTCGCTCGGCTTCACCACCGTCACGGTGACGTTCGCCCCCAGCCCGGCCTGACGCCCGTCCGCCCCGACCGGGGCAGGCTTGGTCATCGATCCGCTCCTCGCCGCCACCGTGTTCGGGGTCATCTTCGCCGCCGAGCTCCCGGACAAGACCATGTTCGCCACCCTCGTGCTGTCGTCCCGCTTCCCTCCGCGGCTGATGTGGGTCGGCGTGGCCGGCGCCTTCGCCGTGCAGTGCCTCATCGCGGTGGCGGCCGGGGGGCTGCTGTCGCTGGCGCCCGAGCGACTGGTGGCGGCGGTGGCTGCGATCCTGTTCGGGGTCGGCGCGGCCGTGCTGCTCGTGGGCCGCGAAGACCCGGCAGCGGCCGATGCCGACGATGCCGACGATGCCGGCCAGGTGGCGGCCCCGTCGGCCCGACGGGCCGTGGCCACGTCGTTCGCCGTGCTGTTCGTCTCCGAGTGGGGCGATCTCAGCCAGCTGGCCACTGCCGGCTTCGCGGCCCGGTCCGGCGACCCGCTCAGCGTGTTCGTGGGCTCGGTCCTGGCCCTGTGGGCGGTGGCCGGCATCGCCGTGGTCACCGGTCGCGCCCTGCTGCGGGTCGTGCCGTCGAGGCTGGTGCGCCAGCTGGCCGGCTGCGCCCTGGCCCTCCTGGCCGTCGCCACCGCCGTCCACGCAGTGCGCAGCTGACCCGGACTACGACGCCTGGGCCTTGTCCAACAGCAGGGCCGCGGCGCGACCGGCGGCCTCGTCGGTGTGGCGTTGCATGGCCTGGGCCAGGGCCGCCGTCACGACCTTGGCCGCCAGCGGGCGCTGGCCCTGCAGGGTGGCCGTGATACGGGGCAGGTCGTCGGCCGGCATCCCGGCGTCGACGAAGGGCTGCCACACGTGGTCGGTGAACAGGGCCACGAAGCGCTCGGCCAGGCGGTCGGTGGCGGCCCGGATCTCGGCCGCGGCGTCGAGCACCGCGGTCAGGGGCACGCCGTCGGCGACGAGTTGGGCGCCGACCTCGAGCATGGCCGGACTGGGAGCCACGAAGCCGTCGACGTCGGGGACGAGGATCCCGAGCTCCACGGAGCGCTGCAGGTTCTCCAGCTCCGTGGCGGGGAACAGCTCCAGCAGCTCCTCGGGCGACAGGTGCCTGGGCTCCTCGGTGACGAACGGCTCGGCCAGAGCCTCCTCGAAGCCGAGGACGTCGCCCAGCGTGCGCCGGGCGGCCCAGGCGTCGGTGAGCTCGCGGATGGCGGTGAGGGGGTACCCCCGGCGCAGCATGCTGAGCACCAGCCGCAGCCGGGTGAGGTGGGCGTCGTTGTACCAGCCCTTGCGGCCGTCGCGGCGGGGCGGGGGGAGCAGTCCCCGCTCCTGGTACAGGCGGACGTTGCGGACGGTGGTGCCGGCCCGGCGGGCCAGCTCGTCGATGGACCATTCCTCGGGGCCGCCGGCCATGGCCGGAATCGTATCCGACCCCTCGCCCCCTTGACTGTGCCATTCCTCACTGGCACAATCCCCACGACAGCAAGAGGGTGGCCGCGAACGCCGCCCGAACGGGTACAGAGGAGCCGGAATGCCGATGATGGGCGCCGTGGCAACCACCTCGCCGAACGACTGGCTGTACGTCGCCATGCCGTTCCTGGCCTACGGGCTGGTCGTGGTCAATCTGGTCATCTTCGGCGAGCACGGCACCGAGTCGAACCCACTGCTCATCTTCTTCAGGCGCATCGGCCACAGCCTGCGCCAGCTCACCGGGATGCCGGGCTGGTCCATGGCCGGCGCCCTCACCGGCCTCACCGTGCTGGGCGTGGCCGCCTTCGGTCTGTACTGGGACGTCGCCTGGCACATCGACAACGGCCGGGACAAGAACCTGTTCACGCCGTCGCACACCATGATCCTGTTGGGCCTGGGCGGGCTGGTGTTCGCGGCGACCATCGCCGTGATCTACGCCACGATCGAGCGGACCGACGCCGGGTTCCGCGTGGCCGGCGTGCAGGTGCCGTGGTCGGCACTGGCCCTGGGTCTGCTCGGGCTCGGGGGGGCGGCCGCCTTCCCCCTCGACGACCTGTGGCACAAGGCGTACGGGGTCGACGTCACCCTGTGGAGCCCCACCCACCTCCAACTGGTGGCAGGGGGCGGGCTGGCGCCCATGGCCGTGTGGCTGATGCTGCGGGAGGGACGGAACGCCGGCGGCGAGCCGAACCTGTTCGCCAAGTGCATCGAGGCCGTCGCCCTGGGCGCGATCCTCGTCGGCCTGTCCGCCTTCCAGGGCGAGTTCGACTTCGGCGTCCCCCAGTTCCAGGTCCTCTACCTCCCCGTGCTGCTGGCCGGGGCCGCGGCCATGGCCCTGGTCATCGCCCGGATCGCCCTGGGGGCCGGGGGAGCGCTGGCCGCGGTGGCCGCCTTCGTCATCCTCCGGGTCATCTTCGGCCTCCTCGTCGGCGGTGCCCTGAACCACACCTTCCCCCGCTTCCCGCTGTACCTGGTCGCGGCCATGGCCGTGGAGGCGGTGGCGCGGGCCGTGGGCACCGACCGGCGCCTGCGGTTCGCGGTGGTCGCCGGCCTGGCCGTCGGCACGCTGGGCGTGGCCGGAGAGCTGGTCTGGGTCGACCTGTCCGGCTGGGCCGACGTCCGTTCCACCATGCTGGGCCCGGCGCTGCTGCTGAGCGTGGTCACGGCGGTGGCGGCGGCCGTGTTCGGCACCGGTTTGGCCAAGGCCGCGGCGCCGGGCCACCGCCTCCCCGTCGCCGCCTTCGCCGTCGCCGGGGTGGCCCTGGTCGGGGCTTTCGCCTACCCGTTCCCGCGAACCGTGGGCGAAGCCGAGGCCGTCATCCGTCTCCAGCGGGCGGGCGACATGGCCAACGTGACCGTGGAGATGGTGCCGCCCGACGCGGCCGACGAGGCCATCGCCTTCGGCATCGTCGCCTGGCAGGGAGGGGGCCGGGTGCGGGCCAGCCTCGACGAGGTCGGGCCCGGGCGGTACGTCTCCTCCGTACCGGTGCCGGTGACCGGTTCGTGGAAGACGATGGTCGGGCTCCAGCGGGGCGACGAGGTCATGGCCGCGCCCATCTACCTGCCCGCCGACCCGGAGATCGCCGCCCCCGAGATCCCGGCCGAGGCCGAACGGAGGGCGCGGTTCGTCCGCAACACCGACCTGCTGCTGCGGGAGTCCAAGGACGGCCCGGCCTGGCCGGCGCTGGCCGCCTACGCCGGGGTGGCCGTGGTGGCGTCCATCTGGTTCGCCCTGCTCTCCCTGGCCGCCACCCGCATCTCGGCTCGTGCGTTCGCGACCGTCGGCCCGGTGTTGTCGGGGCCGGCAAGCGTGTGGGGAGTTCCCACCGAGCGTCCTCTGACCGGGTCGGGCCGGCCCTAGAAAATCCCCTGTGCTCCTCACGATCCGGCATTAGCGTCGGCCCGTGGGTATCGCCATGGAGCTGGTACCGCCGGCGATCACCGTGGAACCCGGCCACCTCGGCTGCGTCGAGGTGCGCCTGACCAACTCCGGGCCGGAGCCGTGCGACGTGGCCGTGGAGGTCCCGGCCGCCGAGCGGCACTGGTCGTGGGTACATCCCGAGTCCTGCGGCATCGCCCCGGGCGGCGAAGGGGTAGTGTCGGTGTACTTCAAGCCCGCCTGCGGCCCGGAGCCCCGCGCCGGCGCCCACCGGGTGGGCATCCGGGCCCGATGCGGCGACGACCCGCACCTGTCTGCCGCGGCCGACGGCACCGTCGAGGTGGGCGCCTTCACCGACGTTGTGGCCACCCTCGACCCGCTCGTCGGCCGCGGTCAGCGGGGGTTCTCCTACGCCGTGAAGCTCGAGAACAAGGGCAACACGGCCATTCGGGCGTCGCTCAGCGGCGACGACCCGTCGGGCGGGGCCCTGCTCGTCGACGTCGAACCGGCGAAGGTCCAGGCCCATCCCGGGGAGTCGGTGACGGCAACGGTCGCCGTCCAGCCCCGCAAGGCACTGCGCCGGGGCGAGCAGCGGTACCGGGTGTGCGTCGTGGCCCGGGTCGACGGCGACGGCGAGCTGCGGGCCGAGGGATCGTTCTACCAGCAGGGCCGCCGCCCGGGACGGTAGGCACCCGGCCGGATGCCACGTCCGCAGCGCCTGCGAACAGGATCGCCGGGCGTTGCGGAACGGTCACGGCCGCAGGGCGTAGAGACGGAAGAAGCCGCCGTCCACGTCGAGCACGTCCACCTGTCCAAACCCGGCCTGCGCGGCCAGGTCCCGTACCGTCCCTTCCCGGATCACCGTCCCGATGGCGGCCGAGGGCTGCTCGGCCATCGACGCCGGAAGGCAGTGGGTGATGCTCCAGCCGTACATCATCCGCTCCAGCTCGTCGCCCGGGGCGGTGAAGGACGGTGCGACGGCCTCGTCGGCCACCAGCAGGGCCCCGTCGACGCCCAGGGCGGCGCGGGCCGATCCGAGGATCTCCACCGGCCGGGCCATGTCGTGCAGCGACTCCAGCAGCAACACCACATCGAAGGGCCCGGCGGCGACCAGTTCGGAGGCGTCGGCACACTGGAAGCGGACCGGGACCCCCTCGCCATCCGCCGCCTCCCGCGCTTCGGCGATCGACGCGGCATCGGCGTCGATCCCCCACACCTCCGCCCGGGGGAAGGCTCGGGCGACGGCGATCGTCGACCACCCCTGTCCGCACCCGAGGTCGGCCAGGCGGCCGCCGGCCGCCAGCCGCTGGACGACCGGCCCGAGCGCCGGTAGCCACTCCTCCACCAGCGCGGACGAGAAAACCGGTCGGTTGATCGCACCCTGGCCACGTCGCAAGTCGTCGCCGTAGCGGGCGTAGGGCACCCCCGAGCCGCTGCGGTAGGCCGCCACCACGTCGTCGAGCGTCGAAGCGATGCCCACGACCAAGCGGGCGAGGGGCGCCACGTGGTCCGCCGCGACCGGGTCGGCGACCACGCCGACGTGGGCCTCGGGCAGCGTGTACCGGCGCACCTCGGCGTCCGCGGTGACGTCGTCGACGGTCAGCACGCCGGCGACGGCCTGCTGCTCGAGCCACTCCCGGGCGTAGCGGGGGGCGATACCGGCCCGGCGGGCCAGCTCCCCGGCCGTGCTGGGGCCGTCCTTGAGCACGTCGTACAAGCCGAGGCGATCGCCCAGGTAGATCCCGAACAGCTCGAGCGCACCGGTGGTGGCTGCGAGCACCCTCTCGTCCAGCGTGGTCGCGGTCGCGTCTGTGGCCGTCATGGGAACATCTTTCCCGAGGCGTCGGGCTCGACGCCGCGGTAGGGCGGGAGACGGGCCCTCAGGCCACCTTGCGGTCCAGGGGCCGGCGGCGACGGGGAGCGACCTCGGGGACCGGGTCGTCCAGGAGGACGTCGCTGCCGATGAGCCACCCGTCGTCGCCGGTGTCCTCCACCGCCTCCACGATGGCCCGGGCGGCATGCTCGCTGAGGGTGCACGACCACCACGGCCGGGCGTCGCCGCTCTTGGCCGTGGACCGCAGGCCGGCGAACAGGGCGTGACCCACGAAGTCGGTGGGCACCAGGGCGTCACCGTCACGGACTGCGTGCCCGTCGAAGATCATGGGCACCGACCAGTCCGTCACCCGCAGCGGCTCCCGGAAGACGAGGGAGCCCCGGCCGGTGGCGCGGAACGGGATGTTGAGGACCCGGGTGACGTCTTCCGCCAGGTCGTCGAGGGGGAGCGCTTTGATGGCCATGGGGTGAGTATCGGCGCCTGTCCCACTCCCTTGAGGTCCGGCCCGTTAAGTTCCTGGAGATGCGGGCCTCGACGGCGACCTCCAGCTTCGGCACGTCGCGCCGAGAGAACCACGACGCCTCCCGCTTCTACGCCCGCTTCCCGCCGCTGCAGGTGACCGACGACGAAGAGGTCCGGCCCTGCCCGGTGGCCGACCGGGTCTTCCTGGGCGACAGCCGCGACATGGCCGCCGTCGAGGCCAAGAGCGTGGCCCTGGTCGTCACGTCCCCTCCGTACTACAGCGCCAAGGCCTACGAGGAGGCGTTGGGCGAGGGCCATGTGCCGGGTTCCTACGTGCAGTTCCTGGAGATGCTGGGCGACGTGTTCGCCGAGTGCCAGCGGGTGCTGGAGCCGGGCGGGCGCATCGCCGTCAACGTGGCCAACCTGGGCCGCAAGCCCTACCGGAGCCTGGCCAAGGACGTGTGGACGGTGCTCGAGGGTCTCGGGTTCCTCCCCCGGGGCGAGGTGGTGTGGGTGAAGGCCAAGGGGGCGTCGGGCTCGGCCGCCTTCGGCTCGTTCGCCAAGGCCTCGAACCCGGTGCTGCGCGACCTCACCGAGCGCATCCTGGTGGCGTCGAAGGGCCGGTTCGACCGGGCCCTGCACTGGCGGGAGCGCCAGGCCCGCGGCCTGCCCTGGGAGTCGACCATCACCAAGGACGAGTTCCTGGCCTGGACGGTCGACACCTGGGAGATGCGGACGGAGTCGGCCCGGCGGCTGGGCCACCCGGCGCCGTTCCCGGTGGAGCTGCCCCGCCGGCTGATCCAGCTCTACACCTACCGCGACGACGTGGTGCTCGACCCGTTCCTCGGGGCCGGAACGACAGCGGTGGCGGCCCTCGAAGCGGGCCGCCGCTACGTCGGGTTCGAGGCCGAGGAGGAGTACGTGGGCCTGGCCGAATCGCGCATCGAGGCGTGCCGGACGGCGCCGTAGCGTTCAGATGTTGGTGGCGGCCGCCGGCAGGTCCGGGGCGTGGTACTCCACCGCGAACAGCTGGTCCGGGAAGCGGTAGAAGTCGTGGATGGTGCGGGGCGAGGTCGAGGGCGGTCATCGGGTTGCCGTGCCCGAAGCACGCGGCCGGCATGGCGGTCATCGCCGGTCGCTACCCAGGCAGGATGCCGTCCAGCGCCACCTCGCCGCTCGGGCCCTCGCCGACGATCCGGCCCCGCTCCATGACGTAGGCCCGGTCGGCCACGGCCACGGCCCGGTGGACGTGCTGCTCCACCAGGAGTACAGCCGTGCCCTCCTCCACCGCGGCCCGGCGCAGGGTGGTGAGTACCCGGTCCACCACTGCCGGGCCCAGGCCGAGGCTGGCCTCGTCGACGAGCAGCACCCGGGGCCGGGTCGACAACGCCCGGCCCAGGGCCAGCATGCGGGCCTCGCCCCCTGACAGCAGGGCGGCCCGCCGGCGGAGGAGCGGTTCGAGCTCGGGGAAGGCGGCGACGGCGAGGGCCGGGTCTCCGGCCAGGCGCAGGTTCTCGGCCACGGTGAGGTCGTCGAAGACGGACCGCCGTTGCGGCACATGGGCCACGCCCAGTCGGGCCCGGCGATGCGGTGGCCGGGGGACGTGGACACCGCCCACCAGGACCTCTCCGGCGGTGGGCGCCAGCACCCCGGAGACGGCCAGCAGGGTGGTCGTCTTGCCCGCCCCGTTGAGGCCCAGGAGGGCGACGACCTCGCCGGGCCGCACGGTCAGGTCGACGTCGTCGATCACGGGCACGTCCCCGTACCCGGCGGCCAGCCCGCGCACCTCGAGCACCGGATCGCTGGCCGCCGCCGGCCGGTCCGGGTCGTCGGGGCCACCAGCTCCGTCGGGCGGACGGCCCAGGTAGGCGGTGACCACCGCCTCGTCGGCCCGGACCTGGTCGGGGGTGCCGGAGGCGATCACACGCCCGGCGTCCATCACCGACACCCGGTCGCAGACGTCGAGGACCAGGCCCATGTCGTGGTCGACCAGCAGCACGGCCATGCCGCCGGCGGCCAGCTCCCGGAGGCGCAGCCCGAGCTCCCGCCGTTGGCCGGCGTCGAGTCCGGCGGCAGGTTCGTCCAGCAGCAGCACGCTCGGCCCGCCGGCGGTGGCTCGGGCCAGGGCGACATGGCTGCGCTCGGCCGCGCTCAGGCCGGCCGGGCGGGCGCCGGCCACGGCTTCCAGCGGGGGCGGCACCGCGGCCGACGGGGCGGCCACGAGCAGGTTCTCGGCCACGGTCAGGTCCTCGAACAGCTCCAGCGACTGGAACGTGCGGGCCAGGCCCAGGCGGGCCCGGCGGTGGGGCGGGAGGTGGTCGACGGGCGTGCCGGCGAGGGTGACCCTCCCGGCCGTGGCCGGCACCAGGCCGCTGAGGGCGTCGACCACGGTGGTCTTGCCCGCGCCGTTGGGCCCGATGAGCCCGGTAACCGTACCCGCCTCCAGGTCCAGGTCGACGCCGGTGACCACGTCGACCCGGCCCAGGCGCACGCACAGCCCGCGCACCTCCAGGGCCCGTCGGCCCGCCGGCGCCGCCGCCGAGGTCACCGTCGCCCCACCACGCCCTCGGGGCGCAGGACGGCGACGAGCACGAGGGCAGCCCCGCTCACCAGCAGCTGGTAGCGGCCCAGCCCGGCGG
>JALYGL010000179.1 GCA_030777125.1 Actinomycetota bacterium | reverse complement strand
CTGCTCGACGAGCTGCGCCGCGCCACCGGGCACGGGGGCAAGGACCGCGGGCTCGGCCCGAGCACGGTCGAACGGGCCCGCAAGGCGGTCACGGCGCGGCTGCGAGACACGATCGGCCGCATCGAGGCGGTACTCCCGGAGCTCGGCTCGCACCTCGACCGTTCGATCGTCACCGGCACCTACTGCCGCTACCAGCCCACCGAACCCCTCACCTGGGACCTGCATGCCCCGGCCAGCACGCCTTCTTCGCCGCCTCGCCGACGGTGGGTGTCCGGCGCGGAGTGAACAGGAAGGTTTTGCGGTTCCTGACGGCGCTTCTCCAGGAACGTCGACGCCGACCTCAATCACTGAATGCGGGGGCACAACCGACGGGATGATCAGCCCGCTTCTCGACGTTGAGAACGCGCGAACACACCGGTGAAGGCCCAGAGCCGTTGGGAGGTGATGACGATGATCCTTTCGATGCTGTTGGCCGCGACCAAGCCGTGGACCTACTGGGTCGCGCCTCCCCTGCTCGTCGTCACCGTGCTGGCCATTGTGTCGTTCGGCGCCGTGTACTACCGCAAGGTGGTCGAGCCCAGGTACCAGCTGACGCTGCATGAGCGGCGGGCGAACGTTGCCCAGTTGCACGGGCCGACGTCGCTTGCACCGAGGGTGCCGGCCGAGCGGCCCAGGGCGCAGGCCGCGTAGAAGGCGAGGTCCGCCGTGGGATCCATCGTGGCCTGTCCATCATGCGGCACCCGCAACCGGGTGCCGGCTGTGGCGGCCGGGTCTCCCCGTTGCGCCCGGTGCACACGCCCCTTGCCATGGGTCGTCGACGCCGACGACACCAGCTTCGCCGAGATCGCCGATCGGAGTCGGCTGCCGGTCGTGGTGGACCTGTGGGCGCCGTGGTGCGGCCCGTGCCGTGCGGTCAGCCCCGTCCTCGAGCAGCTGGCGGGCGAGTTCGCGGGTCGCGTGAAGCTGGTGAAGGTCAACGTCGACCAGGCCCCGCAGGTCCAGGCCCGCTTCATGGTGCGGGGGATCCCGACGCTGGTGGTATTGCGTGACGGCCGTGAGATCGCCCGCCATGTCGGTGCCGCGCCAGCCCCCACGCTCCGCTCGTGGATCTCGAGCAACGCCGCCGATGCGACGCACCATGGTGGGTCGACCGGCTCCGGACACCGCCGGAGCGGATGACCTGAACGGCTACGAGAGGTCGCCAGGGGGCATGGCCCGATGATGCCCGAATGGCCGAATCGGCGGCGCGCTCCCCGCTATGGAACGGCGACGAGGGAGGTGGACGCCTGGCAGCAGCCCGGCGAGGCCCTCCGGGGGCGCCGACCCTCGAGCTCGACGAGTCGCAGCGCGGCGAGGGCGCGCAGAAGGGGCCAGATCGGGTCGAGCAGACCCGTCCGGGCCGCGGCCGGGTGGGCGTGATGTGAGTTGTGGTAGCCGTGTCCCAGCAGCGGGATGGCCAGCCAGGCCAGGTCGTATCCCGGGACGTCGGGGTGGGGCTTGCGCCCATGGAGGTGTCCGACGGTGTTGACCAACCCCATGATCCCCAGGTAGCAGACGAGGTGCACCGCCGCCATGGTCAGCACCGGTAGGAGTCCGAAGACGACCAGGTAGAAGGCCGGGACGAGGCCGCGGAGGGCGATGATCGACCGCGTCGGGGGCGGGTCGGCCGGCAACCGCCGCCGGGCCACGGCGAACAGGTACGGCGACCCCACCAGAACGGCGAGCGGCCCTCGCTGAAGCGGCGAATGAGGATCGAGCGGCGTGTCGGCGTACCGGTGGTGCAACCGGTGGACGGCGGCCCACGACTCCGGATCGGTCCACACGATGACCCGGAAGTAGGCGTCGAGAACCGACGCCAGAACGGGGTGGACCCGAAAGGCCCGGTGGGCAAGGCAGCGGTGGCAGTAGATCTCGGTGACGAGGGCGGTGAGGACGGCCGAGGAGATGCCGATGACCACGCCGATGGGCACGGCGGGAACCATATCGTGTCGCCTCGAGGACGCTCGACAAGTCGAAGCCGCCTTCAGCGTTCGGCGCGGGCCTCGTACCCGGGTGCAGGCGTGCCCGGAGGGTTGTACACCCCGGGCCGCGCCGCCGGGTTCTGCACGCAGACCTCCCCCTCCAGCCCGTCCGGGTCCCGGAAGAAGACGCTCAGGACAGGTCCGAAGTCGGTGACGAAGCCGTCCGTGGCGCCGCGGGCGACCAGTCGTTCGCGGATGATGTCGAACGCCTCCATGGAAGCGGCCTGCAGGCCGAGATGGTCGATGCGACCACGCCCGAACATCGGTGTCTGGCGCTGGGCTTCGGCGTTGCCGGCCACCTCGAACACGTTGAGCTCCGTGGTAGGGCCGATGTCGACGAACGACAGACGCGGGCCTTCGTCGAGCATCGTGTCGCGGGACACGGTGGCGTCGAACACCTCGCGGTAGAAAGCGTGCAGCCGGTCGGAATCGTTGGTCAGGATGGCCACGTGGTTCACGCCGTTGAGCAGCATCGCCCCCCCTTCGTGGCGGTCGGAGCCGGCCCGGCTCCGCCATCTGGACTGTTTCCTCCGCCCGTCGCCAGAAGCTACGGTATCGGCCTCACCCGGACGGAAGGGGTGCGTCGACCACATGCGGGAGACGGGGGCTCGTCCTCATCAGGGCCTGGCGGACACCATCGTCCTTGCCGCCCCGGTACACCGTGAGCCCCCGCGGGGTCGGTGCTCGCCTCGCACCGCGAGGCGCGGATAGGTTGTCCGCCCAGGTCGTACGAAGGGGGGTTCGTCCGGCGATGCGTACGAGGCGCGGCGCCCCCGTCCTGGGAACCGCTCTGGCCCTGCTCCTCCTGGCCTCGTGTTCCGACGACTCGCCGTCGGTCCTCCAGCCTCGCTCCGAGGCGGCCGAGCGGGTCGAAGGCCTGTGGTGGCTGACCTTCTGGACCTCGGTGGTCGCCTGCGTCGTCGTCGCCGCGTTCATCGTCCAGGCCGTCCGCCGTGGTCGGAAGGCGGGGGCCGACGATGACATCGACAAGCGGCCGGTGCCCTGGGGCCCGAGATTCATCGTCATCGCCGGCCTGGTCGTGTCGGGCGCCGTCCTCGCCGGCACCTTCGCGGTCTCGCTGCGGGCTCTCGACGCCCTGGCCGGTCCGAAGGGGGACCCGGCACTCACCATCGAGGTCGTCGGCCGTAACTGGTGGTGGGAGATCCGGTACCCCAACGGGGCGGTGACGGCCAACGAGATCCACATCCCGGTCGGACGGCCGGTGGAGGTGAAGCTCTCCACCGCCGACGTGATCCACAGCTTCTGGGTGCCCGAGCTCAACGTGAAGCAGGACCAGGTTCCCGGGATGGACAACCGCATCTCGCTCCAGGCCGACCAACCCGGCCGCTACCGGGGGCAGTGCGCCGAGTACTGCGGCCTCCAGCACGC
>JALYGL010000178.1 GCA_030777125.1 Actinomycetota bacterium | reverse complement strand
ACGTACCCGGGCGGGGTGGTCGCCCTCGACGGTGTCGACCTGGTGGTGCCCACCGGCGACCTGGTCGCGGTGCTGGGCCCGTCGGGGTGCGGCAAGAGCACCCTGCTGCGGGTGATCGCCGGGTTCGAGCGGCCTGACCGGGGCACCGTCTGCGTGGGTGGGCGGACGGTGGCCGGGCCGGCGACGTGCATGGCCCCCGAGCGCCGTCGGGTCGGGATCGTGCCCCAGGAGCAGGCGCTGTTCCCGCACCTGTCGGTGGCGGCCAACGTGGCCTACGGCCTCCCTCGGGGCCCGGGGCGGGACGGGCGGGTGGACGACATGTTGCGGCTGGCCGGGCTCTCCGGGTTGGGCAGCCGCATGCCCCATGAGCTGTCCGGCGGTCAACAGCAGCGGGTGGCCCTGGCCCGGGCCCTGGCCCCGGCACCCTCTGTCGTGCTCCTGGACGAGCCGTTCGCCAACCTCGACGCCGCCCTGCGGGCCACGCTCCGGGCCGAGGTCCGCGACATCCTGCGGGCCGCCGGGACCACCACCCTCATCGTGACCCATGACCAGGAGGAGGCCCTGTCCCTGGCCGACACCGTGGCCGTGATGCGCGGTGGCCGGATCGTGCAGGCCGGGCCGCCGGACGAGGTCTACCGGCGGCCGGCCGACGTGTGGGTGGCCGAGTTCGTGGGCGACGCCAACGTGATCGACGGAACGGCCACGAGCGCCGGCAAGGTCAGCTGCGCACTGGGAGTGCTGGCCTCCGCGTCGGAGGTCGGCGACGGGCCCGTGCAGGTAGTCGTCCGCCCGGAGCAGGTCCGCCTGGGCCCGAGCGGCCCCCTGAGCGGGCAGCTGGGCCCGAGCGGCCCCCTGAGCGGGCAGCCGCTCGGGCCGACCGCGGCGGTGGTCGACCGGCAGTACTTCGGCCATGACGTGCTGGTCCGCGTGGTGCTGGCCGATGGCACGCCCGTGGTGGCCCGCACGTCGAGCGCCGAAGGGGCCCGCCCGGGGTCGGAGGTGTCGGTCGCGTGCGAGGGCGAGGTCCTGGCCTTCCCGGTGCCAGGGCCCGAGCGGCCCCCTGAGCGGGGAGTCGGGCCCGAGCAGCCTTCTGAGCGGAATTCCGGCTGAGGGTCATGGAGATCGCCGTCTTCACCGTCCTCCCGCAGGTTCTGGAGCCGGCCCTCTCCGGGGGGCTCCTCGGCAAGGCGCGGGAGCGGGGGGTCGTCCGGGTCACAGTCCACGACCTGCGCCACCACACCACCGACCGGCACCGTTCGGTCGACGACACCCCCTTCGGCGGCGGCGCCGGCATGGTCCTGACGCCCGAGCCCATCTTCCGCGCCGTGGAGGCCGTCGACCCGCCCCGACCCCTCCTGCTCCTCGACCCAGGAGGGCGTCGGTTCGACCAGGCGGTGGCCGCCGAGCTGGCCGCCGGCGACGGGTTCTCGCTGCTGTGCGGGCGCTACGAGGGGGTGGACGAGCGGGTGCGGGCACACCTGGTCGACGGCGAGCTGTCGATCGGCGACTACGTCCTGGCCGGCGGCGAGGCGGCCGCGTTCGTGGTGGTGGAGGCCGTGACCCGGTTGGTGCCGGGGGTGATGGGCAACGTCGACTCGGCGGGCGACGAGTCGTTCACCTCCGGCCTGCTGGAGTACCCCCAGTACACCCGCCCGGCCGAGTTCCGGGGGTGGGCCGTGCCCGAGGTCCTGCGCTCGGGCGACCACGGCCGGGTGGCCCGGTGGCGCCACGCCCAGGCCCTGGCCCGCACCCTGTCGCGCCGGCCCGACCTGGTGGCGGCGCGGGGCGGCCTGACCCCCGAGGAGCGGCGGCTTCTGCAGGAGGCCGGTGGGGACGACTATCCTGGGCCGTTCCCGGGAGACCCCTTGCAGGAGCCGAGCGCGCCATGAACCCGACCGACATCATCGACCGTGACAGCCTGCGCACCGACGTCCCCGGGTTCTCGCCGGGCGACACCCTGAAGGTGCACGTGCGGGTGGTCGAGGGCAACCGGGAGCGGGTCCAGGTCTTCCAGGGGGCGGTCATCCGGCGCCAGGGCTCCGGCGTTCGCGAGACGTTCACCGTGCGCAAGGTCAGCTTCGGCGTCGGCGTGGAGCGCACCTTCCCGGTCCACTCGCCGATCGTGTCCATGATCGAGGTCGTCACCCGGGGCGACGTGCGCCGGGCCAAGCTGTACTACCTGCGCGACCTCACGGGGAAGGCGGCCAAGATCAAGGAGAAGCGCACTCCCCGTTGAGCCAGGCGACCAGGTCGGCCACCCCGGGGCCGACCGACTCCGGACCGGTCCGCCCGGCCCGGTCGCCGATGCGGTTCGTCCGGGAAACCGCCGTGCTGATCGGGACGGCGATCGTGATCGCCTTCCTGGTCAAGACCTTCGTCGCCCAGGCCTTCTACATCCCGTCCGGGTCCATGCTGCCGCAGCTGCAGATCAACGACCGGGTGGTGGTGTCCAAGCTGGCCTACCGCCTCCACGACCCCCGGCGGGGGGACATCGTGGTCTTCGACGAGCCGGGTCGACGTCCCACCGACGACGCCTCGCTGCCCCGGAAGGTGGTGCGGGGGCTGCTGCAGTCGGTCGGGCTGGCCGCCCCGTCCACCGACGAGTACATCAAGCGGGTCGTCGCCCTGCCCGGGGAACGGGTCGAGGGCAAGGGAGGCCACGTGTACGTGAACGGGCGGCGGGTGGTGGAGCCGTACCTGCCGGCGGGGCGGACCACCGACGACTTCCCGTCCCGGGTGGTGGAGGACGGCCGGTTGTGGGTGATGGGCGACAACCGGGCCAACTCGTCGGACAGCCGCACGTTCGGCACCATCCCCGAGTCCGACGTGGTCGGCCGGGCCGTCGTCCGGCTGTGGCCCCTCAGCACGAGTGCTTTCCTCTAGGGCCGGAGCGGCCCTCTGTGTGGGAAGCCAAGCCGTACAGTGGGCATATGAGCGAAGAGGACCTCGAGCGGTACGAGACCGAGATGGAGCTCCAGCTGTACAAGGAGTACCGCGACGTCCTGCCGCTGTTCACCTACGTGGTCGAGACCGAGCGCCGGTTCTACCTGGCCAACTCCGTCGACATGCAGCTCAAGGACGACAACGGCCGCAGCCACCTCGAGCTGGAGCTGCGCGACGCCTGGGTCTGGGACATCTACCGCCCCGGCCAGTCTCGCTTCGTGACGTCGGTGAAGGTGGTGACGTTCAAGGACGTCAACGTCGAGGAGATCTCACGGGAGCCGTGAGCCCGGGCCGGTGACCCGGGCCCGGCGGGCGCTCGGAGCCGCGGGCGAGGCGGCGGTGGCGGAATGGTACGCGGAGCGGGGCTACACCGTGTTGGCCCGCAACTGGCGGTGCCCGTCCGGCGAGCTCGACCTGGTGGTGCGCAGAGGTCGCACCGTGGTGTTCTGCGAGGTGAAGACCCGTTCGTCGACGGCGTTCGGGGCCCCCGTCGAGGCCGTCACCCCGGTCAAGCAGGCCCGGCTGCGACGGCTGGCCGGGTGCTGGCTGGAGGCGGCCGGGCGGCCGGCGTCGGTGTCCGACCTGCGGTTCGACGTGGCGTCGGTCCTGGCCGGGCACATCGAGGTGATCGAAGGGGCGTTCTAACCGCCCTGGCCCTCGCACTCCTCGCGCTCGATGTCGCGGAGCTGGTCGAGGCGGGCCTGGTGGCGGCCGCCCTCGAAGTCGGTGGCGAGGAAGACGTCGACGATCACCTGGGCGAAGGCGTCGGCCACCAGACGGGCACCCAGGGCCAGGACGTTGGCGTCGTTGTGCTGGCGGGACAGGCGGGCCGTCCACTCGTCGTGGCACAGAGCGGCGCGCACGCCGTGGACCTTGTTCGCCGCGATCTGCTCGCCCTGGCCGCTGCCGCCGAGCACGATGCCGAGGTCGGCCCGCCCGGCCACCACCTCGCGGCCGGCGGCGGCGCAGAAGCCGGGGTAGTCGACCGACTCCTCGCTGTCCGTCCCCTGGTCGAGGACCTCGTGGCCCTGCTCGGCCAGGTAGCCGGACAGAACCGTCTTCAGCCGGTAGCCGGCGTGGTCGGAGGCGATGGCGATCCTCATGCCGGCAGGAGCGCCCACACGAGGAGCACGGCCACCACCACGAAGGCGGCGGCCACGAACACGTAGTCGGAGCGGCGCCGGCGCTGCTGGCGGTACGGGTTGAAGCCCACGGCGGAGATTCTGTTGGGTGCGAGGCGCGGGGGCAAGAGCGGACCGGTCGCGGGTCGCCGACGTTCCTGTCCCAGACCGTGGGTATGGTGGCGGCACTCGATCGAGCGGCCGGCGGCACGGCCCTCCTGGCATCCCGATGCACCGCATCGCCGGAGGAGCACCGCTGTGATCGCCATTCTCCCGTCCGCCACGCTGCTCGGTGTGGACGGCCGGTCCCTGACCGTGGAGGTCCACGTGGCGCCCGGCCTCCCCGTGTTCAACCTGGTGGGCCTGCCCGACGCCGCGTGCCGCGAGTCCCGAGACCGGGTCCGGGCCGCCCTGCTGTCGAGCGGCTTCCCGTGGCCGCTGCGGCGCATCACGGTGAACCTGGCCCCGTCCGGGGCGGTGCGCAAGGGGGGGCCGGGCCTCGACCTCCCCATCGCCATCGGCCTGTTGGTGGCCTCGGGCGAACTCCCGGCGGAGGCGGTCGAGGGGTGCGCGTTCCTCGGTGAGCTCGGGCTCGACGGCTCCCTGCGGCGGGTGCCGGGGATGGTGCCGATGGTGGCCGCCCTCGACACCCGGGCGGTCGTCGTGCCGTCGGCGTGCGCGGCCGAGGCGTCGGTGCTCGGCCGCCACCACGTCCGGGTGGCCTCCACCCTGTCGGAGCTCGTCGCCTGCCTGCGGGGGGACTCGCCGTGGCCCGACCCGCCGCTGCCGGCGCCCGACCCGGCCCC
>JALYGL010000177.1 GCA_030777125.1 Actinomycetota bacterium | reverse complement strand
GGGCGGCGCTGATCCGCGTGCACCTGGCCGAGGGCAACCAGTCGGACGCTCTGGGCGAGTTCCATCGCTACCGAGTCCTGCTCCAAGCCGAGCTGGGAGTGGAGCCGACCTCCCGGCTCAGCGAACTGCTCGAGAATCTCCGACCGCGGTAACGCTGCGGTCACGGGGGCCGACGTACCGTCCGGGCCATGGACGGCCGGCTGCCTCGAAGACGCGAACGCTGGCATGGCGCTGTGCTCTGCCGGCAGTGGGTGCCTGGCGACTAGAATGCCTTTTCCACCACTGATCGAGACCGGCGCGCTGGGAGCCGAGCCCATGGCGAGCGATCGCACCGGACTACTGATCATCCGAGCCTGGCTCGAGGAGGGCTCGGAAGAGCCCCTGCGAGCGCAGATCCGGCTCACGTCCGACGTCTCCGCCGGCTTCGAGCGCACGCTCACGCTCGCCCAAGCCGACGCGGTGTGCCTCACGGTGCGGGAGTGGCTGGCCGAGATCATGGCCGAGGTCGAGGCCGGTTCCTGATCGACGGCTGGCGGAGACCACCAGCTATTGCTGGAGCGTGGTCACCGCCGGGACGGTCCGCCTCTTCATCGGTTGAAACGGGCGGCGATCTCCTCGTCCCAGGTCACCTCGCCGGCGACGACATCGGTTCGGAGGCCCTTGATCGACGGTTGGCGGAGGGTCCCGGCCTCGGTCACCTCCGTGTACGCGATCTCGGCGACCAGCATCGGTTGGACGAAGTGGAGCTTCAGCGGCGGCGGGTTCACGAACGGCGAGGAGGTGACGGAGATCTTGGCGAACAACGTCCGCAACTGCCGGATCATCTCCTCGTTGAGCCCCGACCCGGCCTGGCCGACGTAGAACAGCCGTCGGCCCTCGTCGGCGGTGTCGAAACAGCCGAGGGCCAGGGAGCCGATGCTCTGCTCACGGCCGCCGTGCCCGGTCGACCAGCCGCCCACTACGAACTCCCTCCGCCGGCCGCACTTCATCTTCCACCACGCCGACGAGCGCCGGCCGGGCAGGTAGGGGGCGTCGAGCTTCTTGGCCACGAAACCCTCCACGCCGGCCTGCCGGCAGGCCTCCAGGAGCTCCTCGGGAGTGGCGTCGAGGACGGGTGCCGTCTGCCATGCCGGCCCCTTGATCTCCAAGCTCTCGAGGATGGGGCGGCGCTCGTCCTGCCGACGGTCGACCAGCAACTCCCCGTCGAGCCACAGCACGTCGAAGGCGACGAAGGCCACGGGCGTCTCGGCGAGCAGTCGGGGCGCCGGCTCGATCACGTGCATCCGCCGCTGCAGGCGCTGGAAGCTCGTCTGCCCCTTCTCGTTGAAGGTCACCACCTCGCCGTCGAGAACGGCTGCGTGGGGTGCCAGCGCTTCGGCCAGCCCGGCCAGCTCCGGGTACGTCCCGGTGAGCTCGCCTCCCCGGCGGTTGGTCAGCACGACACCGTCCCGGCTGACTGCAGCGATCACCCTCTGCCCATCCAGTTTGGGTTCGAGCTGGTACGCAGCCGGGTTCGGCGGAACGCCGTTGCCACCGGCGAGCATCGGGAGGAGCAGCGGCGGCGACGGCACGTAGCCTGGGGGACGGGCGTCAGTCCGTGTCGTGGGTGCCGCCGCAGCGCCAGTACTTGCCCGCGTCGCGGTCCATCAGGTGCTCGTCGACCAGGTACCGGCGCAAGGCGGCCGTGTCGTCGTGCAACTGGCGGAGGGAGGCGTTGACCTCCCGCTCCGTGTAGTGGCGGCCGACGTCGAACAGCTGGGCCACCTCGTCGAGCACGATCAGCCGCTGGGACCGCTTGACCGGTATGCGCACCAGCCGCCCGTCGCGGAACACGGAGTCGAGCACCCGGCGACGATCGGGCGGGGCGTCGGGGTGTTCGCTGACCCGCGGAGGCCGGGGCGCGGCTCTGGCCGCGTCGGCGAAGGCGTGCTCCAGGACCACGAGGGTGCCGTCGACGCCCTCGACGACGAGCCCGGCGGCCTGGAGGCGGCCGAGGGCGGTGACCACGTCGCGGGTGCCCAGGCCCGTTCGCGCCACCAGCCCGTCGCGGGTGTCGGCCTCGAGGACCAGGGCGGCGACCACTCGCCGGCGGGCGGGGTCGGCCAGCAACCCGACCAGGGTGGTGGAATCGAGCACGTTCCCCATGGTGGCAGACGGCCGTCTGGTTCGAACCTGTGTCCTCTACCGGGCCGCTTCGGCGCCTGACCGGCCGCCGTCTTAGGCTGCAGGGATGAGCGACGCCACCGCGGTCGAGCCGCCGGGCGCCCCGAGCGGGCCCGAGGGACCGGTCGAGGCGGTCGCCGTCGAGGGCGTCGGACTGCGCCGCGACATTCGACTGCTCGGGCGGCTGCTGGGCGAGACGCTGGTGCGCCACGAGGGGCAGGAGCTGCTCGACCTGGTCGAGCGGGTGCGCTCGTTGAGCAAAGCCATCCGCGACTCGTCGTCCCTTTCCACGGCCGCCGACCTCGACGACGAGCTCTCCGGGCTCGACCTAGGCACGGCCAAGCTCCTGGTGCGCGCCTTCTCGGCGTACTTCCACCTGGCCAACATCGCCGAGCAGGTGCATCGGGCCGACGAGCGCACCCAGTTGGCGGTGGAGGACGGGCCGCTGGCCCGGGCTGTCGACGAGATCGCCGACGCCGGCGTGACGCCGGGTGAGATCGAGGACCTGCTGAGCCGCCTCGAGCTCCGGCTGGTGCTGACCGCCCATCCCACCGAGGCGGTCCGGGCGTCGATCCTCACCAAGCGGCGCCGGATCGCCGAGCTGCTGGAGCAGCGGTCGAACCCGCGGCGCACCGAGGACGACAGGCGGCGGGCAGAGCGCGACGTGGCCGAGCTGGTCGACCTCATCTGGCAGACCGACGAGCTCCGCAAGCAGCGGCCCACCCCGGCCGACGAGGCCCGCTCCGTCCTGTTCTACCTCGACCAGCTCTTCGGCGAGGTCCTCCCCGACCTGCTCGACGACCTGACGGCCCACATGGCCCGCCTCGGGGTCCCCATGCCCGCGAGGAGCCGGCCCATCCGCTTCGGCACCTGGGTCGGGGGGGACCGGGACGGGAACCCGGCGGTCACCCCTCAGGTCACCCTGCAGGTGCTGGCCAACCAGCGGGAGCTGGGGCTCCGCAAGCTCACCGCCGCGGTCGAGGAGCTGGTGAGGAGGCTGAGCAACTCGACCCGCATCGTCGACATCTCCGACGCCCTCCGGCTCAGCCTGGAGGCCGACGCCGTCGCCCTGCCCGACGTCCATGCCCGTTTCGGCGACCTGAACGCCGAGGAGCCGTACCGCCTGAAGTGCTCATACGTCCTGCAGCGGCTGGTGAACACCCGTCAGCGGCTGGCCGACGGTGCCGCCCCCCGACCGCACCTCGAGTACGCGTCCACCGCCGAGCTGCTCGACGAGCTCGACCTCATGCGCAGCTCCCTGGTCGAGAACCGGGGCGAGCTGGTGGCCAGGGGGAGCCTCGACCGGGTGATCCGGGTGGCGACCGCCTTCGGCATGGCCATGGCCACCATGGACATCCGGGAGCACGCCGACCGCCATCACGCCGCCCTGGCCGCCCTGTTCGACCGGCTCCGCGGCGACGGGCCCCGGTACGGCGACCTTTCCCGCGAGGAGCGGTGCGTGCTGCTCTCGGCCGAGCTGCGCTCCCCCCGGCCCCTCCGGTCGGCGGCGACGCGCCTCGGCGGCGAGGCGGAGGACGTGCTGTGCCTGTTCGAGACCGTGCGCCAGGCCAACGACGTGTTCGGCGGCGAGGCCATCGAGAGCTACATCGTGTCGATGACCCGGGGCGCCGACGACGTCCTCGGCGCGGCGGTGCTGGCCCGGGAGGTCGGGCTGGTCGACCTGACCGCCGACGTCGCCCGCATCGGCTTCGTCCCCCTGCTGGAGACGGTGGCCGAGCTGCGCCGGGCCGGCTCGCTCCTCGATCAGCTGCTCTCCGACACCGGGTACCGGCGCATCGTCTCGCTGCGGGGCGACGTCCAGGAGGTCATGCTCGGCTACTCCGACTCCAACAAGGACGCCGGCATCACCACCTCGCTCTGGGAGATCCACAGGGCTCAGCGGGCGCTGCGCGACGTCGCCCGCGATCACGGCGTGCTCCTACGCCTCTTCCACGGCCGCGGTGGCACCGTCGGCCGGGGTGGGGGCCCGACGGGCGACGCCATCCTGGCCCAGCCCTACGGCACCCTGGCCGGAGCCATCAAGATCACCGAGCAGGGCGAGGTCATCTCCGACAAGTACGGGTTGCCGACCCTGGCCCGCCGCAACCTGGAGTTCGCCACCGCGGCCGTACTGCAGGCGTCGCTCCTGCACCGGGAGTCACGGGTGCCGTACTCGGTCATCGAGAGCTGGGACGAGGTGATGGACGTGGTCTCCACCGCCTCCCACGTCGCCTACCAGCACCTGATCGACGACCCCGGCCTGATCGACTACTTCCGGTCGTCGACGCCCGTCGAGGAACTGGGTGCGCTCAACATCGGCTCCCGGCCGCTCCGCCGCGCCGGACGGGTGCAGGGGCTCGAGACGCTGCGGGCCATCCCGTGGGTGTTCGGCTGGACCCAGTCCCGCCAGATCGTTCCCGGGTGGTTCGGGGTGGGCACCGGGCTGGAGCAGGCCCGGGCCGAGGGCTGGTCGCGCCGGCTGGACGGGATGTACGAAGAGTGGCACTTCTTCAGGACGTTCATCTCGAACGTGGAGATGGTGCTCTTCAAGACCGACCTCGACATCGCCTGGCTCTACGTCGAGCGGCTCACCGACCCGTCGCTGCACGGGCTGTTCAACGTCATCTCGGACGAGTACCGCCGCACCGTCGATCAGGTCCTCTCGCTGACGGGCGAGAGCCGCCTGCTCGACCACCACCCCCTGTTGCAGCGCACCCTCGACGTCCGCAACGCCTACCTCGACCCGATCAGCCACCTGCAGGTGTCGCTGCTGTCGCGCCTCAGGAACGGCGACGGGGGCGACCCCGAGCTGTGGCGGGTCCTGCTGCTGACCGTCAACGGCATCGCCACCGGGCTGCGCAACACCGGGTAGCTGCAGGGGGCCCGGGTCAGGTCCGTGGCCGTGCGTCGGTGGATCCGGGACCTTCTCGGCCGACGCCACCGACGACCAGTACCGGGGTCGACGACATGGCGTGGCCGTCGAGCGGGTGCCGGCCGCCGCCGGCACCGCTACCCGCCCGAGCGCCATCGACGATCAGGGCACCCGCTTCCACCTGGGCCAGCTGTAGCGGCGCCGCAGGGCCAACCAGCCCGCGACCAGAGCCGTGGCCAGGCCGCCGGAGCGGGCGACAAGCTGGCGGGCGCGGTGCCGGCGGCGCAGCGACGGCAGGTCGGGGGGGCGGTCGGGCAGCGGCCCGGGAAGACCGGCCCGCACCGGGTCGGGGGACGCGCCGCCGACCTCGGTCAGCCGTGGCGGCCAGCCCTCGCGCCCCGTGGCGAAGGCCTTCCCGAGCTCGGAGCCGGCTGAGGGGTCGGCGTCGGTCGCCTCCACGAACCACCACTCCATGCGGACCTCGTCCGGGGTGACCTCGAGCACGCCGTACCCCCGCTCCGTCACGTCGACCCACGGGACGTGCCCGAGTCGGCGCACCAGCCCGTCGAGGGCCCGCCACGCACCCGGCACCCGGCTGCGCCCCATGGGCTTCGACGCCGCCGCCGGCACGGTCATCTCCACCGCCACCGGGTCGCCGTCGGGCCCCGGGGGCCCCTCGAACGCCCACGACGAATGGATGTCGCCGGACAGGATCACCGTCCGGCCCCCGGCCCGGCCGCGCTCGGCCAGCCACCCGGCCAACCGGTCGCGTTCGGCCGGGTATCCGTCCCACTGGTCGTCGTGCATGACCTTGCCGTCCATGGCCGCGTAGCCGTTGGGGATGAGGGCGTTGAGCAGGCTGGTGGCGGGCAGGGGCAGGCTGATCTCGTTCACCACCACGCCGCTGGCCAGTAGGGCCCACGGCCGGCTGGTGTCGGTCAGCCGCCGGCCCAGCCAGTCCCGCTGCTGGTCGCCCAGGAGGGAGCGACCGGGGTCGTGCAGCCCCTTGGCCCCGTCGTCACCGGCCTGGAGGTCGCGGCCGCTGAGGCGGGTGTCGACGACGACGATCTCGGCCAGGTCGGCGATGGGGACCGACCGCCAGGTCGCAGTCGGGTCGGCAGGGTCGCGGAG
>JALYGL010000176.1 GCA_030777125.1 Actinomycetota bacterium | reverse complement strand
CGGCCGCGTCGCCCGCCGTCGCCTGCCGTAGCCGATCGGCCTCGGCGGCCTCCCGTCGGGTCCGCTCGGCGTTCACCAGCTCGGTCAGGTCACCCCGCACCCCGGCCAGCAGGGCGCGCTGGCTGTCCTCCGCCTCCATGGCCCGCCGGCGGGCGCTGGCCGCGTCGTCGGCCACGCGGCGGGCCGCCTGGCGTTCGCCGTCCAGCCTGGACCGAACTCCGGTGAGGTGCTCGCGGGCCAAGCGCAGCTCGCCGATGACCTTGCGCTGGTCGGCGACGGTGACGCGCAGGTACTGGCGCCGGACCACCATGTCGTCGCCCACCCCTCGGGCCAGCTGGTTCAGCAGGGAGGTGCTGCCACCCTGCATGTAGGCGACCACCGCCGTCTGGGCCAGCCGGCCCCTGATCTCCTGCATCCGGGACTCGGACCGGGCCAGGTCGCCCTCCGTCCTGACCACCGACGCCTCGAGCTCGGACACCTTGAGCTGGGCCTGGTTGAACTTCTCCGCGGTGAGGCTGACCTGCCGGCCCTGGCTCTCGAGCTGCTCCTCGATGCGGGCCGCCTCGGCCCGCTTGTCGTCGATCGGAGCGCCCGAGGCGGGCGGCACGGGGACGAAGGGGAGCAGGATCGCGATCCCGACGAGGACGCCGAGCCGCCGTCGTTGACGTGAAAGCATCAGCCTCACAAGCGCCGGGGGGGTTCTCGGTTTGGGGAACCCTAAACCTGGCCCACGGGCGGGTGCAACACTTCGGCATGGCCGGCAGGTTCGAGCGCGACTCCATGGGCGAAATCGAGGTGCCGCAGGACGCCGGGTGGGGAGCCTCCACCCAGCGGGCGGTCGAGAACTTCCCCATATCGGGGTTGCCGATCGATCCGACCCTGATCGCCGCCCTGGGCCGCATCAAGGCCGCGGCCGCGGTGGTGAACGGCCGCCGGGGGATCGTCGACGCCGATGTGGCCGCGGCGATCGCCGCCGCGGCCACGGAGGTGGCCGACGGCCGGTGGGTCGGCGAGTTCCCTGTCGACGTCTTCCAGACCGGCTCCGGCACCTCTTCGAACATGAACGCCAACGAGGTGATCGCCCGCCTGGCGACCGAACGGTTGGGCCGCCCGGTCCATCCCAACGACGAGGTCAACGCGTCCCAGTCGTCCAACGACGTGTTCCCGTCGGCCATCCACCTGGCCGCCGTCGCCGGCATCGAGCACCGTCTGGTGCCCGCTCTCGAGAACCTGGCCGCGGCCCTGCGGGCCAAGCAGCGGCAGTTCGCCGACGTGGTCAAGTCGGGCCGCACCCACCTGATGGACGCCACCCCGATCACCCTGGGCCAGGAGTTCGGCGGCTACGCCACCGCTGTCGAGCGGGGCGTCGAACGGGTGCGGTCGTGCCTGCCCCGGCTGGGTGAGCTGGCCTTGGGCGGCACGGCCACCGGCACGGGGATCAACGCCCCTTCCGGGTTCGCGGCCGAGGTCGTTCACCTCCTGGCGGCCGAGACGGGGCTGGCCCTCGTCGAGGCGGCCGACCACTTCGAGGCCCAGGGGGCCCGCGACGCGGTGGTGGAGGCGTCAGGGGCGCTGCGGACGGTCGCCGTCTCGCTGGTGAAGATCGTGAACGACCTGCGCTGGATGGCCAGCGGCCCGACCGCCGGTCTGGCCGAGATCCGCCTGCCCGACCTCCAGCCGGGCAGCTCGATCATGCCCGGCAAGGTCAACCCGGTCATCCCCGAAGCCGTGTTCCAGGTGGCGGCCCAGGTGATCGGCAACGACGCCGCCGTCGCCTTCGCCGGCACGGGCGGGGCGTTCGAGCTGAACGTGGCCATGCCCGTGATGGCCCGGAACGTCCTCGAGTCGATCGGGCTGCTGGCGGCCGGGGCCCGCGTCCTGGTCGACCGCTGCGTCGACGGCATCGAGGCCGACGTCGAGCGTTGCCGCCGCTACGCGGAGTCGTCGCCGGCGCTCGTCACCGCCCTGAACCCCCACATCGGCTACGAGGCCGCGGCCGCGGTCGTCCGCCAGGCCGCCTCCGAAGGCCGCACCGTGCGTGACGTCGTCCTCGAACGGGGCCTGATGGCGCCCGACGACCTCGACCGGGTCCTCGACGTCGACGCCATGACGAGGGGCGGGATCGTGCGCTAGGCCGCAGTCAGTCCCCCCATCTCCCCCGTTGTGCCCAACTTTTCCCTTCTTGTGCTCCACAGGGCCGTGGGCGGAGGCTGTCGACGGGGGCAGGCCGGGACTGAGGAGGACGCCGGATGCAGGTCAACGCCGCCATGCTGGCTGAGGAGCTGCGGCGCCGCCGAGTGGGGCCACGCTCCATGGTCGATGCGCTCCACGGGGTCGACCACTCCACGTGGGTGGTGGGCGAGCTCCGCAGTGCCCCCACCGCGCTCCTCGTCCTGGCCGCCATGTCGCTCACCAGCGACCGGGCCCGTCGGGACCCTCCGCTCAGGTCCTGACCGGCTCCCCCGGGAAGGGCCCAGGGTCCCGCGGGGCCGGGATCACCGGCCGGGTCCAGTCGACGATGCGCGACAGCTCGACGGTGAGCGCCCGCCACGCCATCGGGTCCCACCCCTCGACCGCGTTCACGACCCGACCGTCCATCCCAAGGTGGACGATGGCCGGCAGCGACCCAAGGCCGAAGGCCTTGATGGCGGCCCGGTCCGGGTCGACGAAGGTGAGGATGTCCTCCGCTCGGCGCCCGAGGAAGCGGCGGGCGTCGTCCTCGTCACCGGCCACCAGCCAGGCCACCCGGCAGTCGGCCTGGTCGTAGTCCGTCAGCACCCGCTCCGCCGTGGGCAGGATCCAGCTGCTGGCCCGGCCTCGGGGGTCGACGGCCACCAGGAGGAGGTGGAACGTCGTCAGCCACTCGCGCACGGTGCGCGGGTGGCCGCCGATCGGCGGCAGGACGAGGTCGGAGGGCGGATCGGTGGCCACGGCGGCCAGAACGTAAGTCCCGCGGGGGCCGGCGCGCCAGGAGGCGTCCGAACGCGGCGCTATGTTCGGCTCCATGCCGACCGAGGTCGTGCCCGATACCGGCGTGTACGAGCTCCTACTGGTGCTGCACCTGGTGACGGTGATCGGGGGGTTCGGCAGCATCGCCCTCGACGGCGTCTACCGGGGCCGGACCGCCAGCGGCCCGGGCCCGAGCGGCCCTGTGAGCGGGGAGCAGGTCCCGAGCGGGGAAGAGGGCCCGTCGCTGTCCGAGTGGCTGATCTACGCGGTGCCGATCACCGGCCTGCTGCTGGTCCTGGTGAGCGAGGACCGGTGGCAGTTCAGCCAGGCCTGGATCTCACTGTCGTTCCTCCTCTACATCGCTGCCGTGGGCGTGATGCACGCCGGGCGGCGGAGGAACCCGGCGGCGACGTCGGCGGCCGTGAACCTGTTGGTGCTGGGCGTCGTCGTGCTCATGGTGACCAAGCCGGGAGCGTGACACGCACCCCATAGAGCGACTGCGCATGGTGGCCCGGGCCACGGACGAGGAGCCGGGCCTGGTGGGGCGCGAGGCGGCGGCGGCCCTGGCTGCGTTCGCCGAGGACCCGGTCGCCCTGGTCACCGCCTGCCGGAGGCTGGTCGACCGCCAGCCCACCGCCGGGCCGGTGTGGTGGCTGGCGGCGCGCGTGCTGGGCGCGGCCGACCCCGAGGCCGAGGCCTGGCAGGCGGCCGAGCTCCTCTGGGGTGATCCCACACCTCGGGCCCTGGCCGCGGCCCTACCGGACGAGTGCCGGGTCACGGTCCTGGGCCGGCCCGAGCAGGTGACCGCGGCCCTGGTCCGTCGGGGCGACGTGGAGGCGCTGGTGGTCGACGTCCACGGCGAGGGTCGCGGGCTCGTGTCCCAGCTGCGGCGGGTCGGCACCGACGCCCACCTGGTCGACGAGAGCGGTCTGGGTGCAGCCGTCGCCGCGAGCAGCCTGGTCCTCCTGGAGGCGTCGGCCCTGGGCCCGAGCGGGAAGCAGGGCCCGAGCGGGGAACCGGGCCCGAGCGGGATGGTGGCGGTGGCCGGCTCGCGGGCGGCGGCGGCGGTGGCCCGGTCGGCAGGCGTGCCCTTCTGGGCCGTCGCCGGGGTCGGGCGGGCCCTCCCCGAGCCGCTGTGGAGGGCGCTGGCCGGACGGATGGCCGCCGATCCCGCGCCGTGGACGGCACGGGTGGAGCTGGTGGTGTTGGGAGCCGCCGATCTGGTGGCCGGGCCCGACGGGCTGCAGCCGACGGCCGACGCGGTCGCCGACGCCGACTGCCCGGCGGCGCCCGAGCTGCTGCGCGCCGAGGGCTAGCGTTCGCCGATGGGCGAACCGGTCGAGTTCGCGGGCCACAACGGCTACCTGGCCGCCGGCGAGGGCGCCGGTCCGGCCCTGATCGTGCTCCCCGAGCAGTGGGGAGTCGTCAAGCACGTCGAGGACGTCTGCGAGCGGTTCGCGGCGGAGGGGTTCACCGCCCTGGCCCCCGCTCCTCACCCCGGCACACCGGGTCGGTCCGACGGGAGCCTCGAGCTGGAGCGGTCGGCGACGGACGTGTCGGGCGTCGTCGACTTCTTGCAGGGGCACCCGTCGGTGCGGGGGAACGGGGTCGGCGTGGTGGGGTTCGCCGCCGGGGCCGCTCTGGCCCTGTGGCTGGGATCGATCCGTCCCGATCGGGTGCGGGCCGTCGTTCCGTTCTACGGGACCGTCCCGCGGGGCACGAAGCAGCCCGACTGGAAGGCCATGACCGCGGCGGTGGAAGGCCACTTCGCCGAGAGCGACGAACTGGTGAGCCCGGAGGCGGTGCGCGAGCTGGAGGACACGCTGGTCGAGAGTGGCCACGACGTGCGCATGTTCCTGTACCCCGGCACTTCGCCCGGGTTCTTCGACGACACCCGGCCCGACGTGTACGACGAGGACGCCGCCCGCCAGGCCTGGGTCCGCTCGCTCGAGTTCCTCCGAGCCCGACTTGGATAGGGCCCGGCCACCGGCCGTAATCGACACCCGGCCGCCGGCGGCCGTCATTGACATAGTGATACCCGCCCGGAACGAGGCCGTGACTGTCGCATCGGTGGTCGAGGCGGCGCGCGGATGCGCCTTCGCCAGGGACGTGATCGTGGTCGACGACGGGTCGTCGGACGGCACCGCGGAGGCGGCCGCGGCCGCCGGAGCCAAGGTGGTGCGGCGCGACACGTCCGGGGGCTCCAAGGGCAAGGCCATGGAGTCCGGCGTCGAGGCCAGTGACGCCGAGGCGATCCTGTTCTGTGACGCCGACCTGATCGGCCTGACGTCCGCCCACCTCGACGACATCTGCCGGCCCTATCTCGGCGGGCGGGCGGCCATGTCGGTGGGCTGGTTCGACTACGGGCTCTGGAACCCCTTGGTCGTCCGCCTGGCGCCCACGACCGGTGAGCGGGTGGTGCCGCGGTGGGTCTGGGATGCGGTGGCGCCGTCGAAGCGGGACGGCTACTCCATCGAGATCATGATCAACGAGGTGATCGCCGAGGGCCGGCTGCCCACCACCGCTCGCATCATGCCGGGCGTGACCCACCGCACGAAGCGGGCCAAGTACGGGCGCCGCCACGGCTACCGGGAGACGTGGCGGATGTTCTGGCACCTGGTGGGCTTGCCGGCGCGGGGTGCGGTGCGCTGGCGCACGATCTGGTTCTACCTCCGCGAGCTCACCGTCGAAGACTGAGTCGTTCTTTCCGCCCTCAGCTACCGCCACGGTGGCTGAGGCCGGAAGGAACCGGCCGGCCTACGCCTGAGGACGACGGGCAACGACGGTGACCAGTGGTGGGAGCACCACCGGGTCGTCGCCCGGATCAGTGCCCGTGAGGGCGGCCAGGTACTCCGCCACCGGGCCCGGTCCCACGCCGGCCTGCGACTCGGCCCAGGCATCCACGATGGTGAGCCTTGCGTCGCGAACCAGCGCGGGCAGGTCGGCGCCCACGTCGGGATGACGGCCGCCGGGCATGGAGAGCGGACGGCCGGCGACCCGCCCGGCCGTGGTGACCGGCTCCTGGGCGACGACCCAGCCCCCGGCCCGCACGACCGACGCCATCCGCCGCAGCACGGTGAGGGGGTCGACCACGTGCAGCAGCAGGAACCGGCAGAACGCCAGGTCGACGGCCTCCGGAAGGAGCAGCTCCTCCGCCGCCTGGGTGATGGCCACCACCTGGCTGGAAGCGGCCGCGGCCTCGGCCACCTGGTCCCGGGCGTGGGGGTCGCTGTCGACGGCGTAGACCCGGCCGTCGCGGCCCACCACCTCGGCCAGGGCCACGCTGACGTCGCCGCCGCCAGCGCCCACGTCGACGCAGCGCCATCCCTCCCGCAACCCCAGGCGGTCGAGGGCGGTGGTGAGGGGCCGCCGGTAGACGTCGTTGCGGAGGCCCAGCTCGATCACGAGCAACGATACGCTCGCCGGCCGTGGCCGTCCCCACCGGCACCCACGAGGCGCTGCTGGCGTGGGGCGAGGCGACCCGCCGCGACCTGCCGTGGCGTCGCACCCGCGACCCGTGGGCCGTCCTGGTCAGCGAGCTCATGCTCCAGCAGACACAGGTGGCGCGGGTGGCGACCCGCTATCCCGCCTTCCTCCGCCGGTTCCCGGACCCGGCCGCGTGTGCGACAGCGCCGGTGAGCGAGGTGGTCCGAGCGTGGGCCGGCCTCGGCTACAACCGGCGCGCCGTCCACCTGCACGGGGCGGCCACCGCCGTGGTGGACCGCCACGGCGGCGTGCTGCCCGACCGGCTCGACGCCCTGCTCCGACTGCCGGGCGTCGGTGCGTACACGGCCCGGGCCGTGCTGGCCTTCGCCTTCGAGGTCGACGTCGGGTTGGTGGAGACCAATACCGGCCGGGTACTGGCCCGGGCCTTCGCCGGCCGGCGCCTGCCGTCGCCGTCGTCGGCTCAGGCTGTCGCCGACGGGGCCGTTCCCGCCGGGCGGGCGTGGGCCTGGAACCAGGCGCTGATGGATCTGGGGGCGACCGTGTGCACCCGCCGGCAGCCGCGGTGCGACACCTGTCCGGTGCGACCGTCGTGCCGCTGGGCGGCGACCGGCTTCGAGGGGCCCGACCCGATGGACGGTTCGGCGCCGTCAGGGCGCCGGCAGGGCGTGTTCGCCGGGTCCGACCGCCAGGCGCGCGGCCGGCTGGTCGACGCTCTGCGGCGGGCGCCGGTGCCGCTCGAGGGGATCGCCGCGGCCGCCGGGTGGCCCGACGCTCCGGCGAGGGCCGTCCGGGTGGCGGCCGCCCTGGTGGCCGAGGGCCTGGCGGTGGCGGACGGCGACGACCTGCGGTTGCCATAGCCTGAGCCGGTGCCAGGGCGACAGCGGCAGCAGCGGTAGCGGTAGAAGGCCTGTGCTCAACCTCACCTTCCACGGCGTGCGGGGCTCCACTCCGGCGCCCGGGCCCGACACCGTGCGCTACGGCGGTCACACTCCGTGCGTGGCCCTGGAGGTCCCGGGCCAGGACCCGATCGTGCTCGACCTGGGCACGGGCCTCCGGTCGTGGGCGGCCACGCTGGACCCGGAGGCGCCGTTCCGCGGCACCGCCCTGCTCACCCACCTCCACCTCGACCACGTGCAGGGCCTGCCCTTCTTCCGGCCCCTGGAGCGGTCCGGCGCGGCCCTCGAGGTGTACGGGCCGAGCCCCGAGGAGGGGCCGTTCGCCAAGGTGATGGACACCCTCTTCCGACCACCGTGGGTGCCGGAACCGCCGGCCGGCGTCCGGTTCCAGGACTGCGCCGACGAGGAGCTGTCTCTCGGTGACGCCAAGGTGTGGGCCCGGCCCGTACCGCATCGCGGGCCGGCCAACGGCTACCGGGTGGAGTGGGAAGGCGTCAGCATCGCCTACGTGAGCGACCATCAGGCCCCGACCGGTCTGGACACCGTCGCCGAGCCGGTGCTGGAGCTGGCCGACGGTGCGGACCTGCTCATCCACGACGCCCAGTACACGACCGCGGAGTGGGACCGGCGGTCCGGCTGGGGGCACTCCACCGTCGACTACGCCGTCCTCGTCGCCCGCCAGGCCGGTGCCCGTCGCCTGGCCCTGTTCCACCACGATCCGGCCCGCACCGACGACGACATCGACGCCCTTCTCGACGGTGCCCGCCGCACGGCCGAGCGCCTCGGGGTCGACGAGGTGCTGGCCGCGGCGGAAGGTGTGACCGTCTCGTTCGAGCGGCCCTGAGCGGGCCGGAGCCCTCGTCACGGTGGTCACCTTCGATGAGGCCCGTTACCGCCAGGTACTGGGCCGTTTCGCCACGGGCGTCACTGTGGTGACGGCCTCGGTGGGCGGCGAACCCCTTGGCCTGGCCGTCAACTCGTTCACGTCCGTCTCGCTGGAGCCGCCCTTGGTGGCCGTCTGCATCGCGACCCTGTCGTCGACGTGGCCCCGGGTACGGGAGGCGGGGGCCTTCTGCGTCAACATCCTGAGCGAGGACCAGGAGGCGGTGTGCCGGGTGTTCGCGGCCCACGGGCCGAAACGGTTCACCGGGATCGGGTTCGAGCCTGCCCGGTCGGGAGCGCCTATCCTCGCCGGCGTGCTGGCGTGGATCGACTGCACCATCGAGGCCGAGTACCCCGGCGGCGACCACACCATCGCTGTGGGGCGGGTCTCCGACCTCGGGGTTCTCCGGGAGCACCGGCCGCTCGTGTTCTACCGGGGAGGCTACGGGCGCTTCGAGCCGTGAGCCGGTTCGAGTCGTGAGCATGGCCAGCATCGTCGAGTCCGACGTGATCGCCGGGGTGATCCTCGTGGCGCCGGCCGTGCACGGCGACGCCCGCGGGCGCTTCGTGGAGACCTACCGCCGGTCGTGGTTCCCGACCGGCCGGGAGATGGTCCAGGGCAACCGGTCCGACAAGCAGGCGGGCAGCCTGGTCGGCCTCCACTACCACCTGCACCAGGCCGACT
>JALYGL010000175.1 GCA_030777125.1 Actinomycetota bacterium | reverse complement strand
AAGATCCGGTTGTCGAGGAACCGGGTCAGGCGGCCGGGTGCGTCGATGAAGTCGAGGGCGTTGCGCGTGGGGGGCGTGTCCACCACGATCAGGTCGAACCGGCCTTCGTCGTCCAGCTCGAACAGCTTCTCCATGGCCATGTACTCCTGGGTGCCCGACAGGGCCCCGGCGATGTTGCGGTAGAAACGGTTGGCCAGGATGGCCTCGGCCTGCTCCGGCCGGGGCGCGTACTTCGTCACCAGGGTGTCGAAGGTGCTCTTCGGGTCGAGCATGAGTGCCCACAGCTCCCCCGGCCAGTCCCCGTCGATGCGGTGCGGGACGTCGGTCAGAGACTCCAGGCCCAGGGCGTCGGCCAGCCGCCGGGCCGGGTCGATGGTGACGACCACGCTGCGCCGGCCCTGACGGGCCGCCTCCAGGGCCAGTACCCCCGCGGTGGTGGTCTTGCCCACCCCGCCGGGGCCGCAGCAGATGAGCACCGCCCGGTTCCGGACGAGGTCGTCCATGCTCACCGCGGTGTCGCTCACTCCGGCACGGCCACGGGGAGGGCGCCGACTCCGGCCTCGAGGGCGTCGGCCAGCCGGTCGACCTCGGCCGACCCCAGGTCGACGGCGAAGAGGGACGGCAGGTGCAGCTGGGGCAGGGGCAGGGCGGCGGCCAGCCGGGCCAGCTGCTCGTCCTGGAGGTCCTGACGCCGGGCCCGGAAGTCGGCCGCCCGGCGGAGGACGTCGGGCTCCCCCGGCAGGAGGTTCACGCCGGCGGCGGCGGCCGCCGCCTCGGGGTCGGCGTCCAGGCCCTCGAGCCGGGGATAGAGCCCGTTGACCACCACCGGCGCCAGGTCGACCCCGACCCGGTCCTCCAGGGCGAAGGCGGTCTCCACCACCTCGTTCACCGGCGTCTCCTCGGCCAGCGTGACCAGCATGACCCGGCACCGTGACGGGTCGGTGAGCAGCTCGAGCACCTCCTCGGCCTGGGTCCGCAGAGGCCCGCCCCGAACGATCTCCAGCAAGCCGCGGGCGCTCATGAGGAAGCTCACCGCGTGGCCGGCGGCGGGCGCGTCCAGCACGATCAGGTCGAAGGCCCCGGAGCGCTCGAGCTGCTTGACCTTGCCCAGGATGAGGATGTCCTTGATCCCCGGAGCGGCGGTGGACACGACGTCGATGGCGCCGCTCTTGGCCAGTCGCCGGGAGACCCGTCCGAGCCCGTGGTCCTCGAGGTACTCGACCAGGGCGTTGTCCGGCGTGAGGGCGCGGGCGCGGATCTCGGCCGTCCCGTCCGGCCCTCCGGGGTCGAGCACGCGCTCCTGGTACTCCAGGTCCTCGGCACCGAAGGCGGCGGCCAGCCCGGTCTTTCCCTCCACCTCGACGATCAGCACGGAGAGCCCGGCGCGGGCGGCCATGCGCGCCAGCGCGGCCGAGACGGTGGTCTTGCCGACGCCTCCCTTGCCGGCCACGACCACCAACCGCGTCTGGGTGCAGAACCGACGGGGATCCAAGCCGGGCGAGTCTACGGTTGCAGCCACCGGGGCCTACGCTCCGCGAGCAGTGCAGGTCATCCGCCGGTTCCTTCCCGTTCTGTTCGGCGTCGCCACGTTGCTGTCCGTGTGGGCCACGCCGGCGTCGGCCGCGGAGGTCATCGACATCATCGAGGTGAAGGGCCGCATCGACCCCGTTCTGGTCGACTTCGTGACCCGCTCGCTGGAGCGGGCCGAGGCCGACGGGTCGGTCGTCCTGGTGATCCATCTCGACAGCCCCGGGGCCCTGGTCGACGACGACGACCTCGATGTGCTGACGTTCCGGCTCCAGCACGCCGCCGTGCCGGTGGCCGTGTGGGTGGGACCGACCGGCGCCCGCGTCTACGGCGGCGCGGTCGACCTGCTGCGGGCCGCCGGCGTGGCGGGCATGGCCCAGGGCACGAGCGTCGGCCGGTCGGAGGAACTGCCCGGCACGCGGGGCGCCGAAGCCGCCCTCGAGCAGGGCGTGATCGACACCGTCAACCCCACTCTGGGCGAGTTCGTGGTCGGGCTCGACGGCCGGGAGGTGGCCGGAACGGTGCTGCGGACGTCGAAGGCGGCGGAGGCTGACCCGGTCAAGCGGGAGGCGGCGGCCGAGGTCCGGTTCGCCAAGCTGCGGCTGGTCGAGCGCCTGTTCCACACCGCCGCCCTGCCGCCGGTGGCCTACGTGCTGCTGATGGTCGGGCTGGTGCTGATCGTCTTCGAGTTCTTCAGCGCCGGGATCGGGGTGGCCGGGGTGGTCGGGGCCGTCTCGCTGGTGCTGGCCGCGTCCGGGCTCGCCGTCCTCCCCACCGACCCGGTGGGGCTGGGGCTGCTGGTGCTCGCCGTGTTCGGCTTCTCGGTCGACGTGCAGGCCGGGGCGCCTCGTGCGTGGACCGTCATCGGCACCGTCTGCCTGGTCGCAGGCTCCCTGCTCCTCTACGACGACGGGCTCGACGTGCCGTGGCTCACCCTCGTGCTGGTGGTGGTCGGCGTGGTGCTGTTCATGGTGTCGGGGATGACGTCGATGCTGCGGGCCCGGTTCTCGACCGCCACCATCGGTCGGGAGTCGATGATCGGCGAGATGGGCCAGGCGACGACCGGGATCGCTCCCGAGGGGATGGTCGCCCTCAAGGGCGGCCTGTGGCGGGCCCGGACCAACCGGGCCACGCCGATCCGCAGTGGCGACCCTGTCCGGGTGGTCGCCATCGACGGACTGCTGCTCGAGGTCGAGCCCGAGGAGGGAGGGGCCCGCGACGCCGGGCACTGATCAAGGGCGCGACCAGCACTTTTTCCGGTTCGGGTCTTGTGGGATCGCGATAGTCCCGGGTACTGTTTCGGGTCCGGTTACGGAAAGGGGCGCGGTTGAGCACTCAGCGCGTCAGCGTCAACGAGGCGTGGCAGCAGCGGGCGGCCTGCAAGGGTCCACAGTCGGCGGCGTTCTTCCCGCCCGCTCAGACGGAGCGCAAGGACGAGCGTGAAGCTCGCGAGCAGTGGGCCAAGTCGATCTGCTCGGGGTGCGCCGTCCGCCGGCCGTGCCTCGACTACGCCATCGAGATCCGCGAGCCCCATGGCATCTGGGGCGGGCTCAACGAGGTCGAGCGCAAGCAGCTTCTCGCCATCCGGGCCAGCTAGCCCGGCATCGGGACCGGCGGCAGGCGCGGCCCGGCGATCCGCACGTCGCCCCGTCGGCGGGTGACGCCGGTGCCGTCCAGCTGGGCCAGCAACGGCAGCGTGTGCTTGCGGGTCGCCCCGAGGGCGTCGCGCACCTGGGCCACGGTCACCCCTCCGGGATCGGCGGCCAGCAGCTCCGCCACCCGCCGGGCGGCCGACTCCACCGCGGAGGGGGCGAAGTAGCAGCCGTCCTGCTCGACGACCAGGCCCCGCCGCACCAGTTCGGCCAACTCGGCCCGGTCCACGCCCGCCGGCTCCGGTGGCGAGAAGGGGGCCGCCTCCAGAGCGGCGACGTACGGATGGCCGGCCAGGGGGTCGGCCGTCGCGACCGGCCGGACCCGACCGCCCTCGACCACCACCCCTTCCAGCAACGGCAGCACGGCCCGCTGGCGCTCCCCCAGCGCGGCCCGGTCCAGTCCCAGCGGCCCGGATCCGTCGATCGCGTCCCGTAGCTCGGCGATCGCCGCCTCCAGCACCGCCGGCGCCACCACCCAGGACCCGACGGTGGGCTCCCGGCGCTCGCCGGTCATGCGCTCGAGGTCGTCGGCCCGGACCCACCCCCGCTCGGCGACCACCCGGTCGACCGACCGCGAGGGACGAGCCCTGGACGCGGGTAGCACCGGCGCCACGTCGAGGACCTCGCCGCCGCCCACGGTCTCGTCCCTCCCGCTCTCCCGGAGCACGAACCGGTCGCCGGGGAGCAGCGGCACGGGAACGGGCAGGTGCAGGCGGACGGCGCCAACCTTGCCGGGGGCGACGGCCTCCTCACCGAGCACCCGCAGGCGAACGGCATGCTCGCCCGAGCCCAGGTAGGCCTGGTACGCGCCGCGGCGGCTCACGGCGTGGTCCAGGCTCTCGAGCACGTGCAACGAGGCGTCGAAGGTGCGGGTCGGCCGCCACTGCCCGGGCCGGACCAGGGCGACGCCCCGGGCCACCTCGTCGTGGGCGACGCCGGACAGGTTGACCGCCACCCGGCTGCCCGGCTCGACCTGCTGGCGGGACTGCTGGAGGCTCTGCAGCCCCCGCACCCGCACCCGTCGCCCGCCCGGCTCGACCACCAGCTCGTCGTCGACCCGGAGGGCGCCGCCGGCGAGCGTCCCGGTGACCACCGTGCCCGACCCCTTGGCCGCGAAGACCCGGTCGACCCACAGGCGGGGCCGGCCCACGTCGGCTGCTGCCGGAGTCCCCTCCAACAGCCGGTCGAGGGCGGCCCGCAGCTCCTCCACCCCCTCGCCGGCGAGGGCGTCCACCTCCACCACGTCGGCGCCCTCGAGGAACGTGCCCTCCACCTGCTCGGCCAGCTCCAGGCGGGCGAACTCCCGGGTCTCCTCGTCGACCAGGCCCACCTTCGTGAGCGCCACCAGGCCGTGACCGACCCCGAGCAGCTGCAGGATGCGGAGGTGCTCTTCGGACTGCGGCTTCCAGCCCTCGGTGGCGGCGACGACGAACAGGCAGGCGTCGACCGCCCCGACCCCGGCCAGCATGTTCTTCAGGAACCGGACGTGACCCGGGACGTCGACGAAGGCCAGCTGGCGGCCCGAGGGCAGGGTCGCCCAGGCGAAGCCCAGGTCGATGGTGAGGCCTCGTGCCTTCTCCTCGGCGAAACGGTCGGGGTCCATCCCGGTCAGGGTCAGGACGAGCGTGGACTTGCCGTGGTCGACGTGACCGGCGGTGGCGACGACGTGCACTAGCCCGGCCGCACTACGACGTGGCCACCTTCAGGGCGCCGGCCACCACCGGGTCGTCGACCGGGTCAACGGTGCGGAGATCGCAGACGGTGACACCCTCGTGCACCCGGGCCAGCACCGGCGGGTCGCCGGCGCGGAGGGCGGCGGCATGGTCGCCGTCCACGGCCACGCCCGCCGACGGCAGCTCCTGGCCGGGAACGGACCCGCCCCCGGCCACCGCCACCGTGTCGACCAGCCGGCCCACGCCCAGGGCCTCGGCCCGCGACCGGAGCGTGTGGACGGGGATGCCGACCATGCGCCAGAACGGGATGGCGTCGCCGTGGCGCCGCAGATAGGCCAGGGCGGTGTGCTGCAGGGCGGCCAGCACCAGTCCACCTGGTCGGAAGGCCCGGTTGAGGGGGTGGCGGGCGCAGGCGGCCACCAGGTCGGCCCGGCCGGCGATGATGCCGGCCTGCGGCCCGCCCAGCAGCTTGTCGCCCGAGAAGGTGACCAGGGCGGCGCCGGCGGCCAGCGTCTGGCGGGCGGCGGGCTCCCCGGCCAGCCACGCCGGAGGACCGGCACC
>JALYGL010000174.1 GCA_030777125.1 Actinomycetota bacterium | reverse complement strand
GCGGGCGAACTCCACCGAGCGCAGGGCCAGCACCCGCCCACCGGTCGCGGCGATCTCCAGCATCTCCTCGTAGGACAGCTCGCGGAGCAGCCGGGCGTCCGGCACCACCCGGGGATCGGCGGTGTAGACGCCGGCCACATCGGTGTAGATCTCGCACCCGTCGGCGCCCAGGGCCGACGCCAGGGCTACGGCGGTCAGGTCCGACGCCCCCCGCCCCATGGTCGTGACCTCCCGGTCGGTCGAGACGCCCTGGAAGCCGGCCACCACGACGACCTTGCCCTCGGCCAGCGCCTCCCGGACCCGGTCCGCCCGCACCTCGAGGATCTTCGCCCTCCCGTGGGCCGTGTCGGTGACGATGCCGGCCTGGCTGCCGGTGAACGAGGTGGCCGCCATCCCGTGGTCGGAGATGGCCATGCACAGCAGGGCCATGGAGATGCGCTCGCCCGACGTGACCAGCATGTCGAGCTCCCGGGCCGGCGGTTCGGCCGACACCTCGTGGGCCAGGCGGTAGAGGTCGTCGGTGGACCGCCCCATGGCGCTGACCACCACCACCAGGTCGTTGCCCTGGCGCCGGGTCCGGGCCACGTGGTCGGCCACCGCCTTGATGCGCTCGGCGTCCGCGACCGACGTGCCTCCGTACTTGTGGACGACCAGGCTCACGGTCCCGGACGGTACCAGCGGTGCCCCGACCGGCCTCCGATCGGGCCCAGCCGGTACCGTGGGTCGCCGTGCCGAAGAAGAAGCGACAGCGTCAGAAGGCCGGCCACCTGGCCCAGCAGCAGCGCCGGGCGCAGATGCGGGCTCGCCAGCGCACCCGGCGCCGCTGGAGCCTGGCTGCCGCCTTCATCGCCGTCACGCTCGTGGCCGGGCTGGTGATCTCCTTGGCGGGCGACCCCGGTCGGGACGTCACCAGCGGCACGACCACCGTGCCCCCGACCACGGTGGCCACCGCCGACGGCAGGCCCGTCGTGCCGCTGCCCCAGCCGCCGCCCGGAGCCACCATCACGGGCGACACCCCGTGCCCGCCGGCCGACGGCTCCGCCCGGCGCACCACCACCTTCGCCAAGCCGCCGCCCATGTGCATCACCGCCACCAAGACCTACGTGGCCGACATCCAGACGTCCAAGGGCCTCATCACCGTGGCCCTCGACGCCCGGGCCGCCCCCAAGACGGTGAACAACTTCGTGGTCCTGGCCCGCTACCACTTCTACGACGGCATACCGTTCCACCGGATCATCCCCGGCTTCGTCGTCCAGGGCGGCGACCCCAAGCTGGCCCCGGAAGCCGTCGGATCGGGCGGGCCGGGATACCGGCTCGAGGACGAGCTGCCCAAGGCGGGCCAGTACAGGGTGGGCTCGGTGGCCATGGCGAACTCCGGGCCCAACACCAACGGCAGCCAGTTCTTCATAATCAGCGGCAACGAGGGCACTCAGCTGCCGCCGTCGTACTCGCTGTTCGGGCAGGTCACGGGCGGGCTCAATGTGGTCAAGGCCATCGAGGCCGTCGGCACGCCCAGCTCCCCACCGACCCAGGGCCGCCCCACCGAGGTGGTCACCATGCAGTCCGTCACCATCAAGGAGAGCTAGTCCGAATTGAACCCCATGACTCGCGCCACCGAGTGCCCCGCCGCCGACGGGTCCAGTCCCCAACGCCGACGCTTCGACGGCCCGCCGCCGATGTGCATCGACCCCGAGAAGCGCTACACGGCGACCATGGTCACGACCAAGGGCACGCTGACCATCGCCCTCGACCCGCTGGCCGCGCCCAAGACGGTGAACAACTTCGTCGTCCTGGCCCGGTACCACTACTTCGACGGGGTCGGGTTCCACCGCATCATCCCCGGCTTCGTGATCCAGGGGGGTGACCCGGAGGGTACCGGTCGCGGTGGCCCGGGCTACCGGTTCGCCGACGAGCTGCCCAAGCCCGGCCGTTACGAACTGGGGTCGCTGGCCATGGCCAACGCCGGGCCGAACACCAACGGCAGCCAGTTCTTCATCATCAGCGGCCCGGCGGGGATGCAGCTGCCGCCGCAGTACTCGTTGTTCGGCAAGGTGATCGACGGCCTCGACGTCGTCGCCGCTCTCGACGCGGTCGGGTCACCCGGTGCAGGCACGCCACGGGAGAAGGTCGGCATGGAGACCGTCACCATCTCCGAGGCGTAGACACACCGATGCTGGATCGAGTCTTCGTGGAGCCGACGCCCAGGTGGATCCGCGTCCGGGCCGACGACGAGCTGGTCGCCGACAGCCGGCGGGCCCTGCTTCTCGTCCAGTACGGCCCCGGCGGGCTCCCGACGTACTACGTGCCCCTCGACGACGTCCGCCAAGGTGCGCTGGTCGACGCCCACGACGACCACCAGAGGGGTGTCCGCCGGTGGAGCGTCGATGCCGGCGGAACGCGGGTGCGGGACGCGGCGTGGGCGTCGCTCGATCCGGCGGCCGAGCTGTCCGCGCTCGGCGGCCATGTGACGTTCCCGTGGCACAGGCTCGAGTGGTACGAGGAGGAGGAGCCGGTGTTCGTGCACGCCCGCGACCCGTACAAGCGCGTCGACGTCGTCCGCAGCTCCCGGCACGTGCAGGTCGAGGTCGACGGGCACACGGTTGCCGACAGCTCCCGTCCGCTGCTGCTGTTCGAGACCAGCCTGCCGACCCGCTACTACCTGCCGCCCGAGGACGTGCGCACCGATCTGCTCGAGCCCACCTCCACGACGAGCATGTGTCCCTACAAGGGCACGGCGCGGTACTGGTCGATCCGGGTCGGTGACACGGTCGTCAAGGACTCGGTCTGGAGCTATCCGGAACCGATTCCCGAGAACCCGCGCATCCGCGGGTCGCTGTGCTTCTTCAACGAGCGGGTCGACCTCGTCGTCGACGGCGAGCGCCTCGAGCGCCCGGTCACACCCTGGTCCTGACCGGCTCCCCGCCGCGGGCGGCCCGCCTCGTGCTGTGGGATGTCGACGGGACGCTGATCGACTCGGCCGGGATCGGCGCGGCGGTGTTCGACCGGGCCCTGGAGAAGGTGCTCGGCACGGCACCGGCTTCGAGGCTGCACCTCAGCGGCAAGACCGACCCCCAGATCGTGCGTGAGTACCTCGAGCTGATGGCCGTCGACAGCGCGGACGGCCGGCTGGGAGAGGTGCTGTCCGCGGTGGAGGCGGCGCTGGCGGCCGCGGCGAGCGATCTGGCCCAGAGAGGCAGGACGCTCCCAGGGGTCCCGGAGCTGCTGGCCCGACTGGACAGCGCCCCAGGCGTCCACCAGACCGTCCTGACCGGCAACACCGCGGCCAACGCCATGGTGAAGCTGACCACCTTCGGCCTCGAGCGGTGGCTCGACCTCGACATCGGTGCCTACGGCAGCGACGACCCCGACCGGTGCCGGCTCGTGCCCGTCGCCCTCGACCGGGCCCGGCGCCGGCGCGGCCTCGACGTCAGCCCGGACCGCACCTGGGTCGTGGGCGACACGGCGAACGACCTGGTCTGCGCCCGGGCCGGCCGGGCCCGGTGCCTGCTCGTCGCCACCGGTCGAACCGCACTCGAGGAGCTCGAATGTCTGGAGCCGGACGTCGTGCTCGCCGACCTGACCGACACCGAGGCCGTCGTCGCCCTCCTGACCGCCGACTGATCGCCGAGTTCCTCAGGCGGCGGGAGGTTCCCGGAAATGGATCGGACTCGGGGTCGAACGGCTCACTGCCGACTGCCGGTCGAGCCGGGAGGGTAAGGCCCACCCATGATCATGCGATGGATCTACAGGGCGCTCCTCACCGCCGTGGGCAGCTTCGTCTGGCGGAAGATGAAGGAGTCGAGACGGGGGCGGTGACGCTCAGCCCGGCAGGGCGTCGAGCCCCGCCTCCTTGCCGTCCAGGAACACGAGCGCCTCACCCGCGCCTTCGACGGTCCAGCGTCCCTCGGGGCTGCGGATCACCGCCGTCTGCTCGTCGACGGCGAGAACGGGAAGCCCGGCCGGGGCCAGGTGGATCGTCCGCTTGGCCTTCTCCGGCGACCACGTGTTGTGGTGGGGGATCACGGCCAGCTGCGCCACCAGCCCCAGGCCCAGGGTGAAGGCGCCGCCGCGCGGGTCGACCATGGGATCGCAGAGCACCATGGCCCCGGCCGACGAGCCGGCCAGCACGGCGCCGCCGTTCCACGCCTCGATCAGGGCGTGCCACACGACGGAGTCCTTGAGGACCGACCGCAGGTGCATCGGGGATCCCCCGGACAGGTAGATGAATCGGCTCTCCCGGACGGCGTCGGCGTTGGCGTCGTCCTCGGCGTCGGCCCGGCGCAGCACCATCAGGCCCCGGGCCTTGGCCCCCAGCCCGGCGAACCACTGCTCGGCCGACTCGACCGCCCGCTCGGGATGCTCGTAGGCGGCCGCCGTCGGCAGGACCAGCACCTCGTCGGCCCCGCTGCCGTCGAGCAGGCGCCGGTCGAAGCTGCACCCGTCCCGCCACTCGCCGCCGCCCACCAGGGCCAGGAAGCCACTCATGATGCCGACAACGTAACCGGGAAGCAGCGGTCGGCCAGGGTGCCGAAGGCGTAGCCCGGGTAGTAGCCCCCGAACATGGCCCGGGTCCGCTCGGTCCAGTCCAGGGCCTCGGCCGAGGAGATGCGGTGGACGACCTGCAGGATCCCGCCTTCGTACACCCGGTACTCGGCCCACGCGCCCGGAAAGTCCTTGGTGGCGGAGACCTCCGCCCACGGCACCGCCCCCGTGGCCGCCAGGCGATGGACCCGGTTGCGGTGGGTGTGGCCGGCGAACCACCCGGCCAGCGCCGGCCGGCGGGCGAACACCTCCACCAGCCGTTCGGACGCGGCCGGCGCGATGCCGCCCACCGGGGACGACGCCGAGTCGGGGGGGTGGTGAGCGAAGGCAAGGACCGGCCGTCCATCGGACGCCGCCTCGGCGCCGACGTCGTCCAGCCACTCGATCTGCTCGGAGTCGAGGTCACCCGGCGACCGTCCCGGGACCGAGGTGTCGAGGAGGGCCAAGCGGACGCCGGGCAGGTCGACGACCCGCATGCGGGGAGCCTCGATCCGGTCGCCTGACGCCACGTCGTGGTTGCCGTTGACGTAGTGGAGACGGTCGCCGAACCGGGCACCGAAGCAGGTCATGAACAGCTCGAGCTCCTCGGGCGTGCCGGCGGAGGTGAGGTCGCCCTTGGCCACGACGGCGTCCGGGTTCAACGCCGCGATCTCGGCCGCCGCCGCCCGGCTCATGGTGTCGGGGTACGGGGGCTCGTCGGGACCGGACCGCATCACCGGGCCGAGGTCGACGCCGGCGTAGACGCCGCACTCGGTCTCGCCCAGGTGCAGGTCGCTGACCGTGGCGATGGTGGCGAGGAGCTCCCCCGGTGGCCGGGGGAGGGTCCGGAAGGTCTGCCCGTGGGCGGCGTACTCGGAAGCAGGCTCCAGACCCTCCAGCCGAAGGACCCGGGTGCCGTCGTGGAAGACGGCGTCGCCGTCGGTGACGGTGGTCAGCTCCACCGGCCCCCGGCCCGAACGCCGTGTCCGGCCTGCGTGGCCCGAACGCCGTGTCCGGCCCAGCGCCAGCGGTGCACGCCGGATGGCGGGGGCGCCGGCGCGGGAGGCGGCGAGGGCCAGGTCATGGCGATGGCGACGGCGATGGCCACCATCTCGGGGGTCACCGGACCGTGCCCGTCAGAGGGGGACGTTGCCATGCCTCTTCCGGGGCCGGTCCACGTGCTTGGAGCGCAGCATCTCGAGGCTGCGGATGAGGAGCGGGCGGGTCTGCGCCGGGTCGATCACGTCGTCGACGTAGCCGTGTTCGGCGGCCAGGTAGGGGTTGGCGTGGTGCTCGATGTAGTCGGAGACGAGCTCGGCTCGCACGGCGTCGACGTCGCCCTCTTCGGCGGCGGCCTGCTCCAGCTCGCGGTGGTGCAGGATCTCCACCGCTCCCTGGGGGCCCATCACGGCCAGCTCCGCCGACGGCCAGGCGAAGGCCAGGTCGGCGCCCACGGCCTTGGAGTTCATGGTCACATAGGCGCCGCCGTAGGCCTTGCGGGTGACCACCTGGACTCGCGGGACCGTCGCCTCGCAGAAGGCGTACAGCAGCTTCGCCCCGTTGCGGAGGATCCCGCCGTACTCCTGGTCGCTGGTCGGGAGGAACCCGGGCACGTCGACGAACGTCACCAGCGGGATGTTGAAGGCGTCGCACGTGCGCACGAAACGGGCGCCCTTCTCGGCCGAGTCGATGTCGAGCACGCCGGCCAGGACCTCCGGCTGGTTGGCCACCAGGCCGACGGGGTGGCCGTCGAGGCGGGCGAACGCGCAGACGATGTTCCGGGCCCACAGCGGAGAGAACTCGAGGAGCTCGCCGTCGTCGACCACCGCAGCCAGCACCCGGTTCATGTCGTAGGGGCGGGTCGGGTTGTCGGGCAGGAGGCCGACCACCTCCGGCGTGAGCCGGTCGGCGCGGTCGGTGGGCTGCGATCGGGGGGGTGGGCCGGCGTTGCTCGACGGGAGGAACGACAGCAGACGGCGGACCTCGTCGAGGCACGTGCGGTCGTCTGCAGCGACGAAGTTGGCCACGCCCGAGCGGGTGGCGTGGGTGGTGGCGCCCCCGAGCTCCTGCTGCGTCACGTCCTCGCCCGTCACCGTGCGGACCACGTCGGGCCCGGTGATGAACATGTACGACGAGTCCTGCACCATGAACACGAAGTCGGTGAGGGCCGGGCTGTAGACGGCGCCGCCCGCGCAGGGCCCCATGATCACGCTGATCTGGGGGATGGTGCCCGAGGCCCGGGCGTTGCGGGAGAAGATGCCGCCGTAGCCGTGGAGCGACAGCACGCCCTCCTGGATTCGAGCGCCGGCGCCGTCGTTGAGGCCGACGAGCGGGGCGCCGACCCGGGCGGCCATGTCCATCACCTTGTGGATCTTCTCGGCGAACACCTCGCCCAGCGAGCCGCCAAAGACGGTGAAGTCCTGGGAGAAGAGGAACACCTGGCGGCCGTCGACCGTGCCCCAGCCGGTGATGACACCGTCGGTGTAGGGCCGGCGGTCGTCGAGGCCGACCCCCATGGTGCGGTGGCGGGCCAGCAGGTCGAGCTCCACGAAGCTGTCCGGGTCGAGGAGGTGGTCGACGCGCTCGCGGGCGGTCATCTTGCCTCGCGAGTGCTGACGGGCGACGTCCTTCTCGGTGCCGGCGTGGAGCGCCGCCTCCCGGCGCTTGCCCAGCTCCTCCAGACGGTCGGACATGCTGCGGTCCATCGGACCCGCGAGGCTACCGGGCCAATGAGGTCGCCTTCTCGGCAAGCCGGGGGGCGCGCAGGCGGGTGGCCACCTCGGCGAAGCGATCGGTGGGCCCGGTCCACCGCAGCTCGTCGACGTGGCGGAGCACCTCGGCGTCGGCCCGGAGGGTGGCCAGGATGCGGAAGAGCATGGCCAGCTCGCGGTGCTCGGCCAGGGCCGCGGCCAGGGCGTTGCGACCCCGGACGTCGACCTCCCAGCGCCACGGGTGCTCGGGGATGTCCTCCAGGTGCCGGTAGCGGGCCAGGACGGCGCTGGCCGCCTTCTTTCCCCAGCCGGGCACGCCCGGGAAGCCGTCGCTGGAATCGCCGACCAGGGCCAGCCAGTCCGGGATCGACTCGGGGGCGACGCCGTACTTGGCCACCACGCCGGCCTCGTCGGTGACGGTGCCGGTGCGGCGGTCGAGCTGGACCACCCGCGTGCCGGACACGGTCTGGGCCAGGTCCTTGTCCGGCGTCATGACCACCACCTGCTCGACCTCGGGGTCGGCCGCGGCGGCAGCCGCCCCGGCGGCCAGTGCGTCGTCGGCCTCCAGCTCCACCATGGCCCACACCTTCACGCCGAGGGCGGTGAGCGCGTCCTCGACCAGGCCGAACTGGTCGAGGATGGCCTCGGCCACTCCAGCGCTCGACTTGTAGCCCGGCCACAGGCCGTTGCGGAACGACTCGATCACGTGGTCGGTGGCCACGGCCAGGTGGGTGACACCCTCCTCGAGCAGGGTGAGGGTCGTCCACAGCACGCCTCTCGTACCGGCCACGTCGTCGGTCTCGTTCTCCGGCCGGGCGCCCGGTGGCCGCCCGAAGTGGTGGCGGAACAGCTCGTACGTGCCGTCGAGCAGGTGGACCTTCATCGCGAGTTCCCTTCGAGCCCCTCAGCCGTCGAGGTCGCGGCGGCCCTCGAGCGCCCGTCCCAGGGTGAGCTCGTCGGCGTACTCCAGGTCGCCACCCACGGGGAGGCCGCTGGCGATGCGGGTGGTGCGGATTCCCAGGGGCTTGAGCAGCCGGGCCAGGTACATGGCCGTGGCCTCGCCCTCGATGTTGGGGTTGGTGCACAGGATGACCTCGGTGATGCCCTCGGGCTCGATCCTCGTGAGCAGCTCCTTCACCCGCAGCTGGTCGGGCCCGATCCCGTCGAGGGGACTGATCGCCCCTTGCAGGACGTGGTAGCGGCCCCGGAACTCCCGTGTCTTCTCCACCGCGACCACGTCCCGGGGCTCCTCCACGACGCACACCAGATGAGGGTCGCGACGGTCGTCGCGGCAAATGCCGCACTCGTCGCCCTCGGTCACGTTGAAGCAGCGGCGGCAGAACGACACCCGCTCCTTGGCCTCGACGATGGCCGAGGCGAGGCGGCCGGCGTCCTCCTTGGGCAGCTTGAGCAGGTAGAAGGCGATCCGCTGGGCCGACTTGGGACCGACCCCCGGGAGGCGCCCGAGCTCGTCGATCAGGGTCTGGACAGGGCCGGCGTACACGTGGGGGCCTCAGCCCCCGAGCAGTCCGCCCAGCCCGCCCAGGTCGACGCCGCCCATGGCCTGCTCCGACAACGCCCCGGCCTTGGCCACCGCGTCGCGGACGGCGGCCAGGACGAGGTCCTCGAGCATGGCCACGTCGTCGGGATCGACGGCCGACGGGTCGATGCTGACGCCGGTGAAGTCCATCGCACCGGTCACCCTGACCTTGACCACGCCGCCGCCGGACTGGCCCTCGACCTCCTGGCTCTCGGCCGCGGCCCGCGCCTCCTGCAGCTGCTCCTGCATCTTCTGGGCCTGCTTGAGCAGGTCGTTCATGTTCGGCTGCTTCGGCATTGTCCTCGGCTACTCCTCGACGACCGTGGCGCCTTCGAACGCTTGCATGACGTGATCGAGAGGCGAGACTACCCCTGCCGCCGGTGCATCCCTGAGCTCCTCGGGGTCGATCGCCTCGTCGTCGGCGGGCGCCGGGGCGGCGGCGGGGGCGGGGGACTCGTCCTCGACCAGGAGGCGGATCGGCACCGGTCGCCCGAAGTGGGCGCTCAGCGCTCGCTCGACCTCGATCCGGACCTCCTCGCAGCGGTCGCGGTGGAAGCCGTTGGGCAGGGCGAAGGCGGCCACCTCGCCCTCGGCGGCCACGAACCGGCCGACGCGGAACCGTGAGCGGGCCCGGTTGGGCAGTCCGGCGAG
>JALYGL010000173.1 GCA_030777125.1 Actinomycetota bacterium | reverse complement strand
CCCTGGCAGCGGGAGCTGGAGGACGCCTTCCCCTACCAGGAGACGCCCGATCAGCTCAAGGCCATCTCCGACGTCAAGGCCGACATGGAGGAGCCCGCCCCCATGGACCGCCTGGTGTGCGGCGACGTGGGCTTCGGCAAGACCGAGGTGGCGGTGCGGGCCGCCTTCAAGGCCGTCCAGGACGGCAAGCAGGTGGCCGTGCTCGTGCCCACCACGCTGCTGGCCCAGCAGCACTTCGGCACCTTCTCCGACCGCTTCGCCGGCTACCCGGTGCGGGTCGAGGTGATCTCCCGCTTCCTCACCCCGGGGCAGGCCAAGAAGGTGGTCGACGGGTTGGCCGACGGCAGCGTCGACGTGGTCATCGGCACCCACCGGCTGCTGTCCGGCGACGTGAAGTTCCGCGACCTGGGCCTGCTGGTGGTCGACGAGGAGCAGCGGTTCGGCGTGACCCACAAGGAGGCGATCAAGAGGTTCCGGGCCGCGGTCGACGTCCTGACCCTCACGGCCACGCCCATTCCCCGCACCCTGGAGATGAGCCTCACCGGGATCCGCGACCTGACCATCCTCAACACCGCCCCGGCCGAGCGCCAGCCCATCCTCACCTACGTCGGCGAGTACGACGAGCGGGCCGTGGGCGAGGCTTTGCGCCGGGAGCTGCTGCGCGAGGGGCAGGTCTTCTTCGTCCACAACCGGGTGCAGGACATCGACCGGGTGGCCGCCCGCCTGCGGGAGATGGTGCCGGAGGCCCGCATCGCGGTGGCCCACGGCCAGATGGACGAGGGCCTGCTCGAGCGGGTGGTGCTCGACTTCTGGGAGGGCGCCTACGACGTGCTGGTGTGCACCACCATCATCGAGTCGGGGATCGACATGCCGTCGGTGAACACCCTGGTGGTCGACAGGGCCGACCTCATGGGCCTGGGTCAGCTGCACCAGCTGCGAGGCCGGGTGGGCAGAGCCGGCCAGCGGGCCTACGCCTACCTCTTCTTCCCCCCCGAGCGGTCGCTCACCGAGCAGGCCTACGAGCGGCTCAAGACCATCGGCGAGCACACCGAGCTGGGATCGGGCTTCAAGATCGCCATGCGCGACCTGGAGATCCGGGGGGCCGGCAACCTGTTGGGCGCCAACCAGTCGGGCCACATCGCCGCAGTGGGCTACGACCTCTACGTCCAGATGGTGAGCGAGGCGGTGGCCGAGCTCAAGGGTGAGGAGGTGCGGCCGCCGGCGGAGGTGAAGCTCGACCTCCCCGTCGACGCCCACCTGCCGCCGGACTACGTGGGCGGCGAGGAGCAGCGCCTGGAGGCCTACCGCCGGCTGGCGGCGGTGACCACCCAGGCCGAGGTCGACGACATCCGGGCCGAGTGGCTCGACCGTTACGGCCCCCTTCCGGGGGCGGCCGTGGCCCTGCTGGCGGTGGCCGCCCTGCGGGCCGAGTGCGTCCGCACCGGGGTCCGGGAGGTGACGGTGGTGAGGGGTACGGCCCGCATCAGCCCCCTCGTGCTGAAGACCAGCCAGCGCATCCGCCTGCAGCGCCTGTCCCGGGAGGCGGTGTTCAAGGAGGACCTCGACCAGCTCATCGTGCCGGTGCGGCGCGGCGCCGACCCCACCGCCGCGGTGGTAACGCTCCTGCGGGAGCTGGTGCCCCCGGAGCCGGCGGCCGTCGCCGCGCCCTGACGGTGCCGGCCTTCGCCCAGAGGGCGGTCCGGTAGGATCGACGCACCGTGAAAACGCTTCGTACGTCGTTCCTCGCGTCCCTGCTCGGCCTGGTCGCCCTCGCCACCGCCTGTGGCTCGGTGAGCCCGTACGCGGCGAAGGTCGACGGCACGCGCATCAGCCCCGACGATCTGGAGGGGGAGCTGCGCTCGATCGCCAGCAACGAGCAGTACCTCCAGCTGGTGGAGGCCAACCAGCCTGTGAGGGGGACGGGCCAGGGCACGTTCGACTCGGCCTTCACCGCCCTGGCCCTGACCCGCCAGATCTACTACGTCCTGGTCGAGAACGAGCTTCGTGAGCGCAAGCTGGCCGTGGGCCCCGCCGACCTGGCCGCGGCTCGGGAGGCGGTCGTCGAGCAGCTCCAGGGGGAGGAGGTGTTCAACCAGTTCTCCAAGGGCTACCAGGACCAGCTGGTCCGGCGGCAGGCCCAGCTCGACGTCCTGACCCTCTCGGTGAACGGCCAGGCGTCCCCCGACGAGGCCGCCCGCGCCTACTACGACTCGAACCGCGACGAGTTCGCCCGGGCCTGCGTCCGCCACATCCTGGTGCCCGACGAGGCCAAGGCCAACGAGCTTCGGGCCCGCCTGGTGGCCGGCGAGGATTTCGCCACCGTGGCCGGCGCCGAGTCCAAGGACACCCAGAGCGCGGCGCGGGGCGGCGAGCTGGGCTGCGACATCACCCGCGACACCCAGTTCGTGCCCGAGTTCCTCCTCGCCATCTTCGCCCAGCCGGTGGGCGAGATCGGCCAGCCGGTCAAGACCCAGTTCGGTTTCCACATCATCAAGGTCGAGTCGCGCGACGTGCCCCCGTTCGACGACAAGGTCAGCGCCCGGGCCCGCCAGAAGCTCACCCAGACCGGCCAGGAGAAGGTGCTCACCCTGCTCCAGGACGCGGCCAAGAACGCCGAGATCGAGATCGACCCCAAGTACGGGAGCTTCAGCAAGGAGGGCAACGCCCCCACGGTCGTCCCGCCCCAGGCGCCTTCGACCATGCCCGCCGCGCCTCCCGCGGCGCCGCTGCCGGCGCCCTAGCCCGAGTCGTTGAGGAGAAGTCGCCGATGGGCCACGTGGTCGTCGTGGGCCTGGGGCCCGCCCGCCCCGACCTGCTGAACGAGGCCACGCGCTCCGTCCTCGAACGCGTCCCCCGTCGGTACCTGCGCACCGCCCGCCACCCCTCGGCCGGCGCGGTAAAGGGGGCCGTCACCTTCGACGCCGTCTACGACACGTCACCCACGCTGGACGAGGTCTACCGACGCATCGTGGAGGCCCTGGTGGACGCCGCCGCCCAAGGAGAGGTCCTGTACGCGGTCCCCGGGTCCCCACTGGTGGCCGAGCGCTCGGTGGAACTGCTCCGCCGCGACCCGAGGGTGACGGTGGAGGTGGTGGCGGCCATGTCGTTCCTCGACCTGGCCTGGGCCCGCCTCGGCGTCGACCCGGTGGCCGCCGGCGTCCGCCTGGTCGACGGCCGGCGGTTCGCGTCGGAGGCGGCGGGCGAGCGGGGACCGATGCTGGTCGCCCAGTGCGACGCCCGCCACGTGCTGTCGGAGATCAAGCTGGCGGTCGACGACGGGCCCGAGGTGCAGGTCCTTCAGCGTCTGGGCCTGCCCGACGAGGCGGTGACCACCGTCGCCTGGGACGACCTCGACCGTGACGTCGACCCGGACCACCTGACGTCGCTGTACGTGCCCGCCCTGGCCGCCCCCGTCGCCGGCGAGGTGGCCGCCTTCGCCGAGCTGGTCCGCACCCTGCGGGAGCGGTGCCCGTGGGACCGGGAGCAGACCCACGACACGCTCACCCGCCACCTGCTGGAGGAGACCTACGAGGTGCTGGAGGCCATCGCCGGCCTCGACCGTCCGGGGGGGTTCGACCACCTGGAGGAGGAGCTGGGCGACCTGCTCTTCCAGGTGGTGTTCCACGCCATCCTGGCCGCCGAGGAGGGCCAGTTCACGCTGGCCGACGTGGCCCGGGGCATCCACGACAAGCTCGTCCACCGCCACCCGCACGTCTTCGGGACGGTCGAGGGCGAGACGCCGAGCCAGGGCCCGAGCGGTCCCCTGAGCGTGGAGAACGTGATGGAGAACTGGGAGCGGATCAAGCAGGCGGAAAAGGGCCGCACCAGCGTGATGGACGGGATCGCCCCCCACCTGCCGTCGTTGCTCTACGCCCACAAGGTGCAGCGCAAGGCCGAGTCGCTGGGCCTGGACCCGACCGCCGACGGCGGCTACGACCTCGACGGCGGCGACGCGGTGGGGGAGGAGCTGTTCCGGGTGGTGGACGCGGCCAGGCGGGCCGGTGTCGACCCGGAGGCGGCCCTGCGGGCGGTCACCGCCCGCTTCCGCGACCGGTTCATGGCCGCCGAGGGCCTGGCCGCCTCACGGGGCACCGAGCTCGGGTCGCTGGACCGGGCCCAGGTGGCGGCCCTGTGGCAAGAGGCCCGAGCGGCCCGCTGAGCGGGGCACGGACGCCGGTCAGGCCTCGGCCTCGGCCCGGTAGGCGGCGGCAGCCGCACAGTCCGCGCCGGCGGTGCAGTAGCCGCAGGCCGGACCGGGTGAGAGCGTGGCCACGGCGCCGGGGTCGCGGAGCCGGGCCATCTTCCTCACCCCCTCGACGACCCGCCGGACGCCGATCTCCAGGACGTCGGCGGTGACGTCCTCGGCATGGAAGGTGGCCGTGTCCAGGTAGTAGCTGGCCACCCGGAACGGCGGGACGCCGACTCGAAGGGTCTGGACGAGGGCGTAGAAGCGCAGGTCGTCGAGGTGGCTGGCGTGGCTCCGTCCGGTCTTCAGGTCGACCAGCAGGACCCGCGCCTCGTTGCCCGCGGCCCGGCCCAGGGCGAGGTCGACCTTGCCCCACAGCACCACCCGGCCGGCGCACAGGTCGGCACCGATGCCGGTCTCGGTACGGGGCGACCAGGCGGGGACGAGGGGCGGCCAGCACTCGAGGAACTTGGCCACCACCTCGTTGGCCCGGCCCCGCAGGGCGGCCAGCTCGAGCTCGGCCGCGGACCGCAGGAAGGGACTGGGACTGCGGGCCGAGTCGTCGGCGGCGAGCGTCGCCATGGCGTGGTCGACCAGGTCGAGGGGTCGGGGATCGCCCTTGGCCGACACCGCCAGCTCGAGGGCCTTGTGGACGACCGTGCCGGTTGCGGTGCGTGCGTTCCACTCGAACCCGTGCTGCTCGGCCCGGAAGTGGCCTTCGCAGGTGTGGACCTGGCCCAGATCGTGCTTGCGCACCCACAGTGGGTCGTCGGGCAGGCTCTCGGCGGCCGGCGCCAGCTCCCGCTCCAGCCGGCTGCGTAGGGCGCCGCCCACGTCAGGGTCGAAGCGGGGCCGGGGCTGGCCGAGGGCCATCAGGTCGACCACCACCCGGTTCTGGGCCGGGGTCAGCGAGCGCAGGTCCACGACCGCCCTCCGGTCAGTCCTCCCAGCGGTCCCGGCCCCGTTGGCCCAGGGCGGAGATGGCGCCGTACAGGGCGAGGGCGGACGCTCCCAGGGCGCCGAGCAGGAAGGTCGTGAACTGGATCCGTACAGAGGTCGGAACGGAGACGTTGTTGGCGCTGTAGTTGTGCAACGTCGCCCTGACGGCCAGGACGCTTCCGATGGCCACGATCACGGAGATGACGATCGCCAGCTTGAGCATGATCCCGACGGCGCGGTCCTGTCGTTCGGCGACGTATTCGTCCAGTGCCGACGGGAGAGCGAGGAGAACGACGCCGAGGACGAGGAACAGCAGGGCAGTGCTGCCCAGGGTGTCGAACGGGTACCCGAGGCGGTGGAACAGGTCGTCACGCAGACCTTGGCCCAGCCGCTCGCCGGTCTTGATGGTGAGGCCCTGCACCACCGAGGCCAGGACCTGCACGGCGATGATGCCGATGATGGCCATCCCGATGGTCGACACGAGGGTGGCCCAGCGGGACGAGGCGCTGTACTCGTCGTCGTACTCGTCGTCGTCGTAGTCGTCGTCGTACTCGCCGGCCACGTCGTCGAATTCCTCGTCCGGTCGGGGCCGCCGCCGGGACGGAGCCGCGG
>JALYGL010000172.1 GCA_030777125.1 Actinomycetota bacterium | reverse complement strand
ACGGCCAGCTCGATCAGCAGGGCGACGACCCACGACGCCACGTTGGCGGCCACCAGGACCTCGCGGGCGAAGTACACCTTCTTGATCAGGTTGGAGTTCTCGACCAGCACCCCCATGGAGCCGGTGACGCTGTTGGCCAGGAAGTTCCAAGGCAGCAGGCCGCAGAGCAGGAAGAAGGCGAAGTTGTCCATCCCGCTCGGGGCTCCGGGAGGGATGTCGACCTTCAGGAAGACCCGGAAGATGACCGTGAACACGAGCATCGACGCCAGCGGGTTGAGCAGCGACCAGCTCCACCCGAGGATCGAGCGCTTGTACTTCCCGCGGAGCTCGCGCAGGGTGAGGTTCACCATGAGCTCGCGGGACCGGGCGAACTCGGCCACGCGGCTCATCGGCGGCCGTCGACGTCGCTCGTCACCATGCGGGCCGCCACCCTAACGTCGCCCGGGCGGCGCCGTATTTGTCCGGCGCACCGATCCCGTGCACACTCGGAGGCTCGTGGGCGGGAAAAGCAAGAGAGTGGCCATCGTCGGCGCCGGGTGGTCGGGTGCCGTCACCGCCGAACGGTTGCAGGCCGGCGGCGTGGCCGTCGAGGTGTTCGAGCGGGCCGCCAATGTCGGTGGCCACTCACGGAGCGAGACGCTCAACGGCGTGGTCTACGAGCCCAACGGGGCCCACATCTTCCACACGTCGAACGAGGACGTGGCCGCCTACGTCGGTCGCTTCGGCCTCTCCCGCCCGTACGAGCACTGCGTGAAGACCCAGGTGCACGTCGGCGACGGCGACGCCCTGACCCTGCTGTCGTGGCCGCCGCAGGTGAGCGAGCTGCGCGAGCTCCCGGTCTGGCCGGCCATCGAGAAGGAGCTGGCCCTGCTGCCGGCGGAGCCGGCCGGGGAGGACTTCGAGACGTTCGTGAAGTCCCTGATGGGCTCGACGCTGTACAACCTGTTCATCCGCGACTACACGGCCAAGCAATGGGGACGGCCGGCGACGGAGCTGTCGAGCAGCTTCGCTCCCAAGCGGGTGGAGCTGCGGGACGACGGCCACCGGCGTCTGTTCCGTGACACCTGGGAGTTTTTCCCGCCCAACGGCATCAACAGCGTGATCGAAGGGGTGCTGAAGACCTCGTCGGTCACCTGCGGGGCCGAGGTCCTCCTCGACGACCTGGCCGGCATGGAGCCCGACTTCGACGCCTTCGTGGTGACCGCGCCCCTCGACACCCTGCTCGGGCGGGACGGGGAGCTCGAGTGGCGCGGGGTGCACCTCCGCTCCCGGTACGTCCCGGTCGAGGCCCCCGACGAGACCCTCACCGCCGCCTACGTGGTCAACTGGCCCGACGCCAGGTACCCGTTCACCCGCACGATCGAGACCAAGCACGCCACCGGGCAGCGCATCGAGGGAACGGTCGTGAGCGAGGAGTACCCGGGAGCGCCGGCCAGGCACTACCCGGTGCCGACCGTCGACCGCCGCTTCGAGGCCCTGAACGAGCGGTACAAGCAGGAGGTCCTCGACGCCCTCGAGCGGCCCGTCTACTTCTGCGGCCGGCTGGCGAACTACCTCTACATCAACCAGGACCAGGCCATCGAACAGGGCTTCGCCTGCGCCGCCGAGGTGCTCGCCGACTTCGGAGGCTCGGGCTGATGCCAACGTCGCTTGCCCTCGCCATCCCGGCCTACAACGAGGCCGACGGGATCGCCGAGTTCCTCCACGAGCTCGACGAGTGCTTTCGGGACTGGGACGGCGACGTCACCTTCGTCGTCGTCGACGACCGCAGCACGGACGGCACGCTCGACGTGTTGCAGCGAGCGCGTCCGACACTCTCGGCGGAGCTGCGGCTGATCGCCATGGAGGAGAACAGCGGGCACGGCCCTGCCGTCCTTCGCGCCTACCGCGAGGCGATCGCAACCGGCGCCGACGTCACCCTCCAGGTCGACGGCGACGGGCAGTTCGACGGGCGCGACGTCCGCAGGATCGCGGACGACCTCTCGCACTCGGGTCTCGACGTGGCCATCGCCAAGCGCCGGGACCGTTGCGATCCCTGGTTCCGGAAGATCCTGACCCGGCTGCTCCGGCTCTACCTGCAGCAGCGTGCAGGACTCAAGGTGATGGACCCGAACTGCCCTCTTCGGGCGTACCGGTCGCCGGTCCTGGAGGCGTTGCTGACCGACGTCCCGGCACGGGCGACGGTGCCCAACGTGTACCTCGCCGTCCTCGGCGACCGCGCCGGGCTCGGCACCGCAGAGCTGATCGTCGAACATCGCGACCGCAGGGGCGACACCGCCCAGGGCACGACCTGGGGCAGGAAGCAGCGGACGCTCGCCATCCCGAAGCGGCTGATCGTGTTCGTGTGGCGGGCCTTCCACGAGTGCCGCCGTTTCATCCGGACGCTCGAGGGGGTGCGGCCCGGGAGCCTCCCCGCACAGGCGAGGGGTGCTGTTCCGGACCGACCGTGACCTCGCCGACCGTCGCCGGCCGCTGACCGAAGCCGGCCACAACGGCGCGAGCGGGCCCCCGGCGGAAGGCCCCTCGAGGTGGCGCCCGGCGCTGCGGCCGGAGGTCGCCGTGCTGGTGGCGGGGCTCCTGCCCGCCGTGGTCGTCTACGGCTTCCACTGGCGGCGGGGGTACTTTCTCGACGACCCGTTCATGGACGCGCTCACCCGGCAGGAGGTGATCGACAGCGTCGTCAACATGCGGGCTCGCCCCCTCGGCAGCGTCCTCGTCGGCATCACCTACCTGATCGGCGAGCCGGCCGGGCGGTTCCTCGCCGCTGTCGTCCTGGCCGCTACAGCCGCCCTGGCCGCGTTGCTCGTGCGGCGGGTTTGCGGGGGGCGCTACGCGCCGGTGATCGCCGCGCTCCTCGTCGTCTACCCGATCCTCGACTGGGAGTCGGCGCTGTACTGGTACGCGGCGATCCAGTACCCCGCGGGCGCCGCCTTCGGCTTGGCCGCCGGCCATCTCTTCCTCACCACGCTGCGCGCCGGCACCCGGCGGTCGGCGGTCTGGAGCGGCCTCGTCTGTGCCGCGCTCTACGTCGCCGCGCTGGCGTGCACGGAGGTGGCGATCAACTTCCTGTTGCTGGTGCCCGGGCTGGCTGTGGTCGAGGCGCTGCGGCGGAAGGGGTTCGACCGCGCCGGCGCGATCAGGCTGGCCGGGGTGCTCGCCGGCGCGACCGTCGCGGTCGGGGCGCTGGCGGCCTTCATCTACCTGCCCGAGAACGACTTCACCTCGGCTCGGGGAGAGTTCCTGCTCGACCCCGTCGAAGCCGCCAGCCGCATCGTCAACGTCTGGATCCCCTTGCTGCGCAACGTGGCGTTCAGTGCCGGGCGAGCACGCATCCACGGCGAGGCGCTGTCGCTCGGTGTGCAGAACCTCGCCTCGCCGGCGGTGCTCGCCGTCTTCGCCGCGGCCGTGGTCGCCGGCGGCGCCGCCCTCGTGGCGGTCGTCCGGTCACCGCCTCAGGGGCGGCGCCCCGACCACCGGCGGGCCGCGCTGGGGCTAGTGGTCGTCGGCATCGTGCTGTTCTCCGTCTCGTCGTGGTTCCCCGCCGGGCTCCTTACCGGGCAGGGCCCGGTCACCCGGCTGCTGTTCACCCCCTGGGTCGCCCTGGTCCTCGTCGTCGCCGGTGGGGTAGCGGCGCTCGAGGCCGCTGGCGCGGCACGAGCCACCCGGGCGGCCGTGGCGGTGGTGCTGGTGGCGGTGGTGCCCCTCGCCCTCACCCTCGACGGCTACGGCGAGCTGTTCCGGCTCCGCCACGTCCGGAACCAGGAGCAGCTGGCCGCGTGGATAGCGATACTCGAGCAGGCGCAGCCACTGCCGCCCGACGTCCGCATCGTCTCCCTGTACGGGAGCGACCGTTTGCTCCCGGAGCCGTCGCCGGTGGACAACACCCTCGCTGGCCTCACGGAGACGCCGTGGGCGCTCTCCCGGATGATCTACGAGCAGACCGGGACCTGGGTCTTCTCCGTCGGAGGCCACCCGTTCGTGCCGGTGTGCATCGAGCTCGCCGGTGAGCCGGCCCAGGTACGTGTCACCAGCCTGTTCAACGACGAGACCGTGCCCGCCGATGCGGTCCTCGCCGCCGAGGTCCACGGCCACCGTCTGACCGTGATCGACGCCGTCGTCTTCGGGTCGACGGTCGTCGAGTTCCCGTTGGCCGCTCGGGTGACGAGCCCCGCCTACGAGCACCTGCGGCTGCAGGCCGACGGCGAGAAGGTGTGTCGCGTGTACGGGGAGCAAGTGCCCTGAGCCGGCGCCTCGTCGACACCGTGGTGGAGACCCGGCCCCCTCCCACCCGGCGGGCGGGAGGAGGCCGGGCCCGTCCCGCGGCAGCCGCCGTGGTCCTGGCCGCGGCGCTGGCCGCCGTCCTGGCCTTCTACTCCTGGACCGCCTTCACCAACGCCCGCGGCTTCCCCACCCAGATGGACTTGGAGGGTCGCGACTACTTCAACCTGCTCACCGACGCCTTCCTGAACGGACGCGCCAGCCTCCTGGTCGAGCCGGCGCCAGAACTGCTCGCCCTCGAGGACCCCTACGACCCGACCACCAACTACCTGGCGAACCGCGTCCACGACCTGTCGCTGTACGAGGGCAAGTACTACCTGTACTGGGGGCCGACACCGGTGCTCACGCTGTTCGCCCCCGCCCGGCTGGTGCTCCCCGGCGACCTGCCCGAGCGGGCCGCGGTCGTCGTGTACGCCTTCGCCGGCCTGCTCTTCTCCCTCGTGCTCCTGCGGTGGCTGGTGCGTCGCTACCTGCCCGCCACCCCGTCGTGGATGCTCTGTCTCGGTGGTGTCGCCCTCGCCACTGGCAACGTCATGCCGTTCCTCCTCCGCCGGCCGACGGTGTACGAGGTGGCGATCTCGGCCGGGTTCTGCTTCGCCGTGGCGTCGGTCTACTTCGTCCTGACCGGGGCGCTCCGCGAACGACCGTCCCTCGTCCGTCTGGCCACAGCGAGTCTCTTCCTCGGCCTGGCGGTGGGTGCGCGCCTCACGATGGCGTTGGTCGGGCTCGTCCACGTCGGCGTGCTCGTCGGCCTGTGGCTGCGACGGCGGTGGGACGGGCGCCCCGATCGGCTCGGCGCCACCGCCGCGCTGCTGGGACCCGCCGTGGTGTGCGGGGTGCTCCTGCTCGTCTACAACCAGGTGCGCTTCGACTCGTTGACGGAGTTCGGCCTGCGCTACCAGCTCAACGACGTGAAGCCGTACCCCGAAGGACTCGCCCACGTCCCGCGTGGCCTGTACTACTACCTCGTCGCCCCTCCCCGGTTCGACCTCAACTTCCCCTTCTTCCACCTGCCGCCCCCGCCGGCGTTCCCCGGGGCGACGCCTCGCGGGTACAACCTCGAGCGGGTCGGGGGCCTGCTCGCGGTGTCCCCGTTGGTGCTCATGGCGAGCGGGCTCCCGTTCGCCATGCGGGGCCGTGCAGGGCGCGACCGCGAGCTCCGTCTGGTCCTCGTCGGCCTTCTCGCCGTCGGTGGCGTCACCCTGCTGGCCCTTGTCGTGATGGTCAACGGTGTCACCATGCGGTACGCCCCCGACTTCGCCACCTGGTTCATGGTCGTGGGAGTCGTGACGTGGATGGCGTCGACATCACGGGCGGCACGGGTCCTCACTCGCCGAGCCTTGGTCGCCGCCGGCGCGCTCCTGATCCTCTGGGGCGCCGTCGTCGGCGTCGCCGTCAGCTTCACCGGCACCACCGACGGCCTCCGGGTGGGAAATCCCGCCCTCTTCGACTCGCTCGAGCAGGGGGCCAGCGGGTTCCCGACGGCATTGACCATGCTGGCGGGCCGCCCGGCCATCGTCGACGTGTCCAGCCCGGAGGGTGTCAGTGCTCGACTGACGTACGGCACCGTCACCCGTCGCGGTGCGACGCTCAGAGTGGGGCGGGCACCCGCCACGGTGGAGATCGTCTCCCCTCACGATCGCGACGCCGTCCTCCGCGCCGTCGTGTCGGGGCCGCCCCAGGCCGGCGGAGCCGGGCTGCTCCTCGCCGCCCGATCGTCGTCGGGACCGACGGCGCAGCCCGTCCCCCCCTCGTCCGCGGTGACGGATGTCCCTGTCCGTCTCGTCCGCGGTCGAAACGTCGTCGAGCTCTGGGTCGAGGGAGCGGGGGCGTCGCCGGCAGGATCGCATCCCGAGGACAGCGCCGTCGTGGAGCTGGCCGACCTAAGGCTGTCCTCCTCCGCCGTCGCTTCGACGGATGCGCCGCCGTACCGGACGTCCTAGCCGGGACGAATACGGCGCCACGTCACGGCGCTGTCTCCCGTGCCGACGGCCGGCTTCGCCCGCGTCACGGGTACGCCTGGAGGCACCGGATCCCGCCCCGCGCTGCGGAGGTCGACGAGTGGCGGCGCCGAGGCGGAAGCGGTAACCAGCAGGGAATGCGCCACGCGGCTCGGCGGACCGGCGGCCCCCGCCCCGCGGCATCCGGCGATGAACACGCCCGCGACGGCGACGCCGGCCCGCCCGTCCAGGCTTCCCCGGGAGCGTGTCTCCGGGAGCGTGGTCTCCGAGAGCGCTGCTCCGAGAGCACGCCGTCCTCGGTGTCCTGTTCGCGGTCGGTGCCGCGCTGCGGATCACCACGTCGCTCAGCTACCGACCGGCCATGCAGCTGGTGCAGGACTCCTTCAGCTACCTGGCCGATGCGGACGACCCGGTGCCGAACGTTATCCGGCCCAACGGGTACTCGTTCTTCCTCCGGCTGCTCCAGCAGACCGGTCGGCTGGCCGTGGTCCCCGCGGCGCAGCACGCCATGGGCCTGTCCATCGCCCTTCTCGTCTACGTGCTGCTGCGCCGGCTCGGGGCCCGCCCCTGGCTCGCCGCCCTCGGGGCGGCGCCGATCCTCCTGGATGCCACCCAGATCTACCTCGAGCAGTTCATCATGTCGGAGACGTTCTTCGAGACCCTCCTCGCCGGGTCGGTCGGCCTCTCCTCTGGACGGGGCGCCCCCGTCCCCCGGCGGCCGGAGCGGCCGGGCTCCTCCTCGGCGCCGCGGCGGTGACCAGGGGG
>JALYGL010000171.1 GCA_030777125.1 Actinomycetota bacterium | reverse complement strand
CGTTGCTCCTGTCGGTGATCGGCGAGTTCATCTTCAAGAACATCATCCTGATCACCGCCGGCTTCACGATCGTCGGCTCTATCCGCAAGAAGATGGAGCCGGCCGACGACACCACCGGGGTCGATAGCTATCGGCGGCCACGGGTGTCACCGTCCCGGGAGAGGACCGCGGCCGGAGTCCGGCCCAGGTCGTCTACTTCGGTCACCCGCCGGCGCCGGAGCCGCGGCGAGGCGCCGCCACCGGCTGAATCCGTAATCGACTGCGGCGATGACTGAGAGGCACTTTCCAACATGGATGAACGCGCTGCGGCCCGCGCTCATCACCGGATGCACGGTTCATCGTCGCGAGGGCGCCCAGTATCTCCGCGGGGACCAACCGAAGTGCTCACCAAGGGCCGGCCAGCGCGCTCGTCGCGGTCGCCGGTGCACTCGGACGCGCTCGAATCAAGGGTAAGGAGCCCCAGGGGGCTCCGGCGCTGGCGGAGGAAACAGTCCACATGCACATCCTCGTCATGGCCAAGGCTCCCGTCCCCGGGCGGGTCAAGACCCGGCTGTGCCCCCCGTGACGCCGGAGGAGGCGGCGCGGCTGGCCGAGGCGGCCCTGGCCGACACCCTCGACGCGGTCGCCGGCTGCGGCGTCGGCTGGCGGGTCCTCGCCCTCGACGGGGAGCCCGGCGACTGGCTGCCGCCCGGCTTCGACGTCTTCCCCCAGGCGGCGGGCTCGTTCGACGAGCGCCTGGCGGCGGCCTGGGACGCGGCCGGGGGACCGGGCGTCCAGATCGGCATGGACACGCCGCAGGTCACTGTGGGCCTCCTCGAGGGCGCCGTCGGTGCCCTGGACGGAGCCGGTTCCGCCCTGGGCCCCACGGTCGGCGGCGGGTGGTGGGCGATCGGCCTCCGCCGCCCCGACCCGGCCGTCTTCTTAGGCGTCCCCATGAGCACAACGGGGACGGGCGCCGTCCAGCACCGCCGCCTCCGTTCGCTGGGCCTCGCCGTCGCCCTCCTGCCCACCCTCGTCGACCTCGACAACGTGCACGACCTCCCCGCGGTGGTGGGCGCTGCCCCCGGCACCCGCACCGCGGCCCTGGTCGGCGACCTGGGCCTGGTGTCGACCATGGAGGCGGCGTGAGCGCGGTCGCCACTGCGCCGCCTCCGGTGGCGACGACGCAGCTGGTCGTCAGGGGTGACACCGGCGAGGCCGTCGTTCTCGACCTCGACCGGTGGGACAGGCCGGCGTCGGGCGAGGAGCGGGCCCTGCTGGCCGGCTTCGACGGGCCGGTGATCGACCTGGGCTGTGGCCCGGGCCGCCTCGTCGTGGACCTGGCGGCCCGGCGGGTCCCCGCCCTCGGCATCGACCTCTCGCCCGACGCCGTCGACCTGGCCCGCCGGCGGGGCGCCACCGTGCTCCAGCGGGACCTCTTCGCCGCCCTCCCCGACGAGGGTCAATGGGCCACGGTCCTGCTCGTCGACGGCAACATCGGCATCGGCGGGGACCCCGTCCGGCTGTTCCGCCGCTGCCGTCGGCTGACGGCCCGGACCGGCCGGCTGCTCGTCGAGGTGGGCCCTCCGGCCGCCGGTTGGCGTCGGGCGTCGGCGTGGTTGGTGCGCTACGGTCGGCGCAGCGCGGCCTTTCCCTGGGCGGTCGTCGGCGCCGACGCCGTCGAGGGGCTGGGCCGGGCCGCCGGTCTCGCCGTCACCACCCTCCACGAGACGCCCTCCGGCCGGTGGTTCGCGGGCATGCAGGCTGTGTCACCGTGAAGCTCGGCGTCCCGGCGGCCGTCCGGCAGTGGACGACCGATCCGGACCAGCCCCTCCACCAGGGGCCCTACCGGTCACCCCTGCGCGACGAGCGTCTGGCCGCCTACCTGGGGGCGACGCTCGGCATGCTGTTCACGGTCTGTTTCGTCACCGGCCTCTACTCGCATCTCCACCAGCATCCCCAGTCTTGGCTGCCGCTCCCCTCCCGCCCCGCCGGCCTCTACCGCCTAACCCAGGGAGTCCACGTCGCCGCCGGCATCGCGTCGGTCCCAGTGCTCGTCGCCAAGCTGTGGCTGGTATGGCCCCGCTTCGTGGCGTTGCCACCCTTCCGGAGCGTGAGCCACTTCGTCGAGCGGGTGGGGCTCTTCCCCCTCGTGGCCGGCGGGGTGTTCATGACCTTCTCGGGCGTGGCCAACATCGCCCAGTGGTACCCGTGGCGGTTCTCGTTCACCGTGACCCACTTCTGGATGGCGTGGGTGACGATGGGTGCCCTCGTCGCCCACGTCGGGGCAAAGTGGGCCGTGGCCCGGCGCGCGCTGGCCCGTCCTTCGCGCCGGCCCGCGCTGTCCGAGGCCGACCCCGTGCTCGAGACTGTGGCCGAGGCGCCTTCCGGCACCGCCCCCGGCCTGTCCCGCCGGGGCTTCCTCGGGACGGTGGCCGCGGCGTCGGGGGTGTTGACGGTGACCACCGTCGGCCAGACCCTGCCGCCGCTGCGGTCGGTGGGTCTGCTCGCTCCCCGGGACCCGGCGAGGGGCCCACAGGGCTACCCGGTCAACCGTGGAGCAAGGAACGCCCGCGTGGTCGACCTTGCCCGCTCCCCCGACTACCGCCTCGACGTCGACGGACGGGTCGCCACGCCGCTCAGCCTCGACCGCGCCGGGCTGCTGGCGCTCCCCGCCCATGAGGCCCGGCTGCCGATCGCCTGCGTGGAGGGGTGGAGCTACTCGGCGGCGTGGCGGGGAGTGCGGGTCCGCGACCTGCTCGCCATGGCCGGCGCCGAGGACGATCGCACCGTTCTCGTCGAGTCGCTGGAGCCCGAGGGCGCCTACCGCACGTCCACGCTGAACCCGGGACAGACGGCCGATCGCGACACGCTGCTGGCGACCCACCTTGCCGGCGAGCCGTTGGCCCTCGACCACGGCTTTCCCTGCCGGCTCATCGGCCCCAACCGGCCCGGCGTCCTGCAGACCAAATGGGTCAGCCGGGTGACGGTCCTGTGACCGACGGGCGCGCTCCCGCCTTTCCCCACGGCGCGCACAAGGCGGGCAACGGGTTCTGGCTGTCCGCCGCCATCGGATGGGTCGTCATCGGCGTCGGGCTGCGGGGGATCTTCGAGAAGCACGTCGATACCCGCCCCGGCCAACTGGCCCGATTCGTGGTTGGCGGCGCCCTGGTGCACGACCTCGTCGTCGCACCCCTGGTCATCCTCGCGGCCGTGCTCGTGGCCCGGGCCGTTCCCGGCCGGGCCCGGCCCTTCGTCCAGGCGGCCCTGGTGGTGAGCACGGTGGTCGCCCTTTTCGCCTACCCGCTGGTGCGGGCCTTCGGGCTGGCGACCGACAACCCCACGTCCCTGCCCCACGACTACGGGGCGAACCTCCTGCTGGTGCTCGGCGTCGTGTGGGGGGTGGCCGCGGCATTGATGTCCAGGCGTCTGCGAAGGGTTCGTCGGGGATGAGCGAGCCGGTGCTCCTGCCGCCTGGAGCGCTCCGTTCCGTGGCCCCAGTAACTCACCCGCGGCGGCTGCACCATCGAGACCCCGGCCCGCAAGCTGCCCTCGACGAAGTCGACGTCGTGTTGGGGGCGGAGCGCGACCGTTCTGCGGCGGGACCGCGCCGACCGATTGCTTGGCGCACGAGGCTGTCGCGCCGGATAGTTGTCGCGAGACATCCCGGACGATCCTAGGGACGTCCACATGGCTGTAGTCCCGAGTCGGTCGAGCGTGAGGTGGCGGAGCAGTTCTCCGTCCTCGGTGACGATCCGCACGTCGAGGTCGTTGACCAACAGGAGCACCCGGGCCCCGGCGTGAGCTCGGCCGATGCCGATGTGAAGCAGCTGGCGGCGATCGGCTCGGAAGTCAGCAGCTTGCTCCAGATGCCAGGATCACCGGAGTTGTCTGCACCGCTGGCCCTCCGCTCGAGCCGGAATCGGCCGAGGCCGTGTCCCGGATGGCGGCAAGGGCACCTTGGGGGCCGTCGGCCTGGCCACCGACGACTGCCACAAGATTTACGAGGAACTCAGGGCAAGGGTGTGGAGTCAATCCAGGATCCAGCCGATCGGCCCTACGGCGTCGAGGCCATCCTTCGGGACGGCTCGGGGAGCTGGCTCGTTCTGGCGGAGCGGAAGCCCTACGTCGCCGGGCGTTGGGTAACCGGTCCAAGGTGACCCGGTCACCCGGCCGGAATCTTCGGTCAGGCGAGGTCGAAGCGGTCGAGGTTCATGACCTTGTCCCACGCAGCCACGAAGCGATGCACGAACAT
>JALYGL010000170.1 GCA_030777125.1 Actinomycetota bacterium | reverse complement strand
GCGCCCAGCCGCGCCCGCGGAGCCGCCCGGCGGGGCCGAGGTGGCGGGCCCACCCCCGCCCCGGAGCCGAGCCCCGCCGCCGGCTCATGGTCATGCTCGTGGCCATGACGCTGGTGTTCGGGGCCGTGGCCGTACGCCTGACCGACATCCAGGTCGTCTCCGCCTCCCGGTACGCCGACTTCGGCCAGTCCCAGCGGCTGGTCTCCGTCGTGCTCCCCGCCGACCGTGGTGCCATCCTCGACCGCAACGGCGCCGCCCTGGCCATCTCGGCCCGGGCCCAGACGGTGTGGGCCAACCCCAAATTGGTGCGCGACCCGGCGGGGGCGGCGCGGCAGCTGGCGCCGGTGCTCAAGACGGACGAGAGCGCGCTCCGCGACCGCATGAGCTCGGACGCCGCCTTCGTCTACCTGGCCCGCAAGGTCGACGACGCGGTGGCGGCCAAGGTGAAGGCACTCGAGATCCCGGGGGTGGCCTTCCTTGACGAGCCGAAGCGCCACGAGCCTGCAGGAGCGCTGGCCGCTCCGGTGCTGGGCCGGGTCGGGCTCGACGACGAGGGCCTGTCCGGGCTGGAGCTCCTCCACGACAAGGAACTGAGCGGCCGGCCCGGGGAGCTGGTGGTGGAGCGCGACCCCACCGGGGCCGACATCGCCGCCGGCATGCGTCAACTTCGTCCGCCCCAGCGGGGCCGCCAGCTCACCCTCACCATCGATCGCGAGATGCAGTACGAGACGGAGCGGGCCCTCGGCGCCCAGATCACCGCCACCAGAGCCAAGGGCGGCATCGCCATCGTGATGGACCCCCGGACCGGCGAGATCCTGGCCATGGCCAACCTGCTGGCCACCAAGGACGGCCCGCCGGTGCCCAGCGCCGACAACATGGCCGTGACCCGCGTCTACGAACCTGGCTCGGTGAACAAGGTGATCACCATCGCCGCCGCCCTGGAGGAGGGGGTCGTCGACCCGTCGGAGCGGATGACCGTGCCCGACAACCTCAAGGTGGCCGACGTCACGTTCAAGGACGACGAAACCCACGCCCCCGGGTGGTGGTCGGTGGCCGACATCATGTCCCACTCCTCGAACGTGGGGACCATCATGATCGGCCGGGAGCTGGGCAAGGCCCGCATCGACCACTACCTGCGGGAGTTCGGGCTCGGAACCCCGACCGCCCTCGACTTCCCGGGCGAGTCCGGGGGCATCCTTCTCGACCCGGACGAGTGGTCGGGCACGTCGATCGGCACGGTTCCGATCGGGCAGGGCCTGGCCGTGACCGCGCTGCAGATGTTGGGGCCGTACAACACCATCGCCAACGGAGGGGTCAACGTGGCCCCCACCCTGGTGAAGAGCGTCACCGACGCGTCCGGGAAGACCGCCTCCGTGCCCGACCCCGAGCGCCGCCGGGTGGTGTCGCCGACCACCGCCGACACCGTCACCAAGCTGCTCACGGGAGCGGTGTCCGGGGGCACAGGCACCGCCGCCCGCCTCGACGGGTACACGGTGGCGGGCAAGACGGGAACCGCGGGCAAGCCGAGGGACGGCGCTCCGGGGTACGAGCCGGGGGCGTACGTGGCCAGCTTCGTGGGCTTCGTGCCCGCGGAGGCGCCCCGCCTGTCGGCCATCGTGGTGCTGGACGAGCCCACGCCCTACTACGGCGGTCTGGTCGCCGCCCCCGTGTTCGCCACGCTTGCCGGCTACGCCGTCCGCCACTTCGACGTACCGCCCCGTCCGGCAGGCGCCCCTCCTCTGGGTCCCGGCCCGGCTGCGGTTACTCTCGGTACGCCCCCGACGTCGAGACCCTGACGAAGGGACCCCGAGGATGCGACTGGATCAGCTGCTGGGCTCCGTCCAGGGCGACCTGGACCTGGTTGGGCTCGCGGGTGACCCGGCCACCGCCGACGTGACCGGCGTCACGTCGAGCTCCACCGCCGTCGTCCCCGGCGCCCTGTTCTGCTGCCTGAGCGGCGCCACCGCCGACGGCCACGACTTTGCCGGCGCCGCCGTCGTCTCCGGGGCCACCGCCCTGCTGTGCGAGCGGCCGATGCCCGAGCCCGTCCCCCAGGTGGTGGTGGCCGACAGCCGTCGGGCCACCGCCCTGGTGGCGGCCGCGTTCCACGGGCACCCCTCCCGTCGCCTGGCCGTGGTGGGTGTCACCGGCACGAACGGCAAGACCACGACCACCCACCTGCTCCGGTCGGTGCTGGCCGCCGACGGCCGGCGGGCCGACGTGATCGGCACGCTCTCCGGCGCTCGCACCACCCCCGAGGCCACCGAGCTGCAGGCCCGGCTGGCCGCGCTGGCCGCCGGGGGCACAGAGGCGGTGGCCATGGAGGTGTCGTCCCATGCCCTGGCCCAGTCGCGGGTGGACGGCGTCTGGTTCACGGTGGCCGTGTTCACCAACCTCAGCCAGGACCACCTCGACTACCACGGCACCATGGAGGAGTACTTCCGGGCCAAGGCCTCGCTGTTCGCTCCGGAGCGGGCGGCGGTGGCGGTGGTGAACGCCGACGACGAGTGGGGCCGGCGCCTGCTCGGCGCCGCCCGGGTTCCGACCCGCCCGTTCTCGCTGGCCGACGCCGCCGACCTCACCCTCGGCCCCGACGGCGCCACCTTCAGGTGGGACGGCGCCCCCGTCCGGCTCCCGCTCGCGGGGCGGTTCCAGGTGGTTAACGCCCTGGCCGCGGCCACCGCCGCCCGTGAACTCGGCGTCCCCGCGGCCCGTGTGGCCGACGGGCTGTCCACGGCGGGGCCGGTGCGCGGCCGGTTCGAGCCCCTCGACGCGGGGCAGCCGTTCCGGGTCGTCGTCGACTACGCCCACACGCCCGCGGCCATGGAAGAGGTGCTCACCGCCGCCCGTCAGGCTGCCGCGAACGGACGGGTCCTCCTGGTGTTCGGCTGCGGTGGCGAGCGGGACCGGGCCAAGCGGCCGGTGATGGGCGAGGTGGCGTCGCGCCTGGCCGACGTGGCCGTGGTGACGTCGGACAACCCGCGCTCGGAGGACCCGTCGGCGATCATCGACGAGGTGCGGGCGGGGGTCGGGCGCGTGAAGGCGCTGTGGGTGGAGCCCGACCGGCGTGCGGCCATCGCCCTGGTCGTCGCCGACGCCGAGCCGGGCGACGTGGTGGTGATCGCCGGCAAGGGCCACGAGACGACTCAGGCCCTGTCCACCGGCCCCGTCCCGTTCGACGACCGGGTGGTGGTGCAGGAGGAGCTGGACCGCCTGTCGAAGGTGGCCAAGGTGAACAGCGACAGCACGGGGGGCAGGGGCCCCGCCGGGGAGCAGGCCGACGGCACCGGACGGGGCGGGGGCCCCGTCTCGGGGAGGAGGCGGGGGAGGGGCCCCGCCGGGGAACAGGCATGGTAGGGCTCCTGGTGGCCGGGAGCGTCGGCCTGTTGGTGGCCATCCTGGGCACACCGATCCTGATCCGTTCGCTGCAGGCCCGCGGCATCGGCCAGCAGATCCGGGAGGACGGGCCCAAGGGGCACCTGACCAAAGCGGGGACGCCCACCATGGGCGGTCTGGCCATCATCGGGGCGGCCACCGTGGGCTACCTGGCCGCGCACATCAACACCGGCGCCGTCTTCACGGCTGCGGGCATCCTGGTGGTGGCCGTGGTCATCGCCGCCGGCATGGTTGGCCTGGCCGACGACTGGTTGAAGGTCTCCCGCCAACGCAGCCTGGGGCTGAACAAGACGGCCAAGACGCTCAGCCTGCTGGCCGTGTGCCTGGTCTTCGCCGTGCTGGCCGTCTACAAGGCCAAGGTCCGCACCGACCTGTCGTTCGCCCGCACCGTCGCCATCGGCCTGAGCGACCCCGTCTACATCCTGTGGGCGGTCCTCATCATCCTTGGCACTTCCAACGCGGTGAACCTGGCCGACGGCCTCGACGGCTTGGCCGCCGGCTCGGCCATGTACGCCTTCTCCGCCTTCGTGTTCATCGGGTTCTGGCAGTTCCGCCACGCCGCCTGCTACGACCTCGGCCCCGCCCTCGACCTGTCGCTGTTCGCCGCGGCCATGACCGGCGCCTGTGCCGGGTTCCTGTGGTGGAACGCGGCCCCGGCCAAGATCTTCATGGGCGACACCGGGTCGCTGGCCATCGGCGCCGGCATGGGCGCCCTCGCCCTCACCACCAACACCCACCTGCTGCTGCCGGTGGTGGGCGGGCTGTTCGTCATGATCACCCTGTCGGTGATGATCCAGGTGGTGGGTTTCCAGCTCTGGGGCAAGCGGCTGTTCCGCATGGCCCCGCTGCACCACCACTTCGAGCTGGTGGGATGGCCCGAGACCACCGTCATCGTCCGCTTCTGGATCCTGGCGTCGGTCATGACGGCCCTCGGCATCGGCCTCTTCTACGCCGACTTCCTCACCGCCGGCGTCTGCCGGACCCTGGGTGACGGTGGCTGAGCGCGGGTTGGTGGTGGGCCTGGGCGCAAGTGGGGAGGCGGTGGCCCGCCACCTGCTGGCGCGGCAGGTGCACGTCGTCGCCGTCGACGACGCGCCCGGCGACCGCGGCCGCCAGACCGCCCGCCGCCTGGGCATCGACCTGGTGGTGCCCAGCCCGGGCGTGCCGGCGTCGCACCCCGTGTTCCGCCTGGCCGGGGCCGACCTGGTCGTGCCCAGCCCGGGCGTGCCCGCCTCCCATCCCGTGTTCGGCCTGGCCGCAGCCCGGGGCGTCGCAGTCCGGGCCGAGGTGG
>JALYGL010000169.1 GCA_030777125.1 Actinomycetota bacterium | reverse complement strand
TGTCGGAGACGTTCTTCGAGACCCTCCTCGCCGGGTCGGTCGGCCTCTCCTCTGGACGGGGCGCCCCCGTCCCCCGGCGGCCGGAGCGGCCGGGCTCCTCCTCGGCGCCGCGGCGGTGACCAGGGGGGCCGGCCTGCCGTTGGCGGTACCGGCGCTGCTGTACCTGCTGGCGGTGGTTCCTCCGGCGCCGTGACTCAGGGGCGTCGCACGCGTTCCGACAGGGCCCGGCCCAGCTCGAGCATCTTGCGGGCCCGCGGGTAGACGCGACGGGCGGCGGCCAGGGCCAGCGTGGCCCGGTCGAGGCGGGGAACGGCGCCCGGCGCGCTCGGCAGCCACCCGAACCCGAGCTCCACCTCGGCGCTGTACACGTCCACCCCCCACTCGTCGGGGCACTCGAAGGAGAGCCTGGGGGCACGGTGGGCCCCGAAGAGCAGGTTGCCCGACAGCAGCTGGCCGCCGTGGTAGCGGAGCCGGTCGTCCGCCTCGGGCCAGCGGACGTCGACGACCACCGGCTGGCTCCGTCCCCTGACGCCGAAGCGCAGCCGCATCCAGTCGAGGCGGGCCAGGCCGGGGCCGACGGGGAACCCGACGCCGACGGCCCGCAACGGGTGGGCGTCCACCCGCTGGCGGAGGTAGTGCAGCCCCCGGCTGTTGGCCCGCAGCCGCGGCTGGCGGCGAGGCATCAGCCCGGCCCCGAGGTCGACGTACAGGGTGGCGTGGGTCTCCTCGCCGTCCGTGAAGACGTCGGCCGGGAGCTCGCCGAGGGCGACGGCCCCCGCCGCCCGCGCCAAGGGCGGGTTGTGCAGCGCGGCCAGGCCGAAGGGCCAGTACAGGCGGTTCATGGGGAGCTCGAGAAGCTGGAGCGGCGACATGTACTCCAGCCTCCCGGCCGCGGCGCCGTCGAGGACGGTCTCGGAGGAGTCCGACCCCCAGTTCTCGTCGTGGAGCCAGGACCCGAACACGGTCGCCTCCTCGGCGGTGGGCTCGACGATGAAGCGCAGCAGCATGGTGCGCAGCAGCGGGCGGGCCTGCTCGTCGAGGCCGTGGTGGCCCTTGGGGACGACGTCGCGGTACCGACCCCACTCCTGCTGGAAGGCGAGGATGCCGTCCTGGACGGCCTGCCGCTGGGCGTGCTGGTCGCGGTCGCCGCCACCGGGCGTCGTCACCGGCTCCCCCTCGTCGTCGAAGCCCATGAGCGACCCGACCTCGGGCATGCAGACCTGTTCGAGGATCTCGGGGCTGCGCATGATCCAGCGGACGGCCGGATCGGGGAGGCCGACGGTGCCGAGGAAGCCTTCGGCGACGACGCCGTCGAGGAGGCGCTCGACGGCCGCGTCGTTGGTGAGCAGATAGAGGCCACGCGTGCGTAGGGTGACGCCCTCGGCCCGCAGCGCCGCGTCCAGCCCGGCCTGGATGGTCGCGCCCCAGCCGAGGTCGACGAGCACCGCCTCGCCCGTGTCCCCCCCGACGGTCCGGATCACGTGCTCCACCATTCGGCGCCGGGCCCGCGCGCAGTGGGCGGCGACGGTCGCCCGCACGTCGCCGTCCCCGGTGACGGCGGCGACGAACCGCCGGCGCAGGACAGGATCGTCGAGGAGGTCGCCGGCCTTGCCGGCGAGCTCGGGGAGCTGCGCCATGGTGAGCCCGAGGCCCTGGCAGGCGAGGCCCAGCGTCGGGGGCAGGCGGCGGTGCAGGAAGGCCTCGATCTCCCGAGCGGATGCGTTCACCACCGCTGCCTGGGAGCACACGTAGCGCGACAGCCACATGGTGGACACGGCGGCGCCACCCCCGCGCTGGGCCCGCGCCGCGTCGAGCAGGGGCGCGAGGAAGGCGCCCTCTCGCATCACGCAGAAGAGCCGCTCCGCCCCCGCCGCCGCCGCCCGCTCGTGCGCCCACTCGGCGAAGCCGGTGAACACCGGACCGAACACGGCGGCACCCGCGGTCCACGACGTCCGCTCACGGTCGCCCCGGCCGGCGCCGTCGGACCGGCGCAGCGCCTTGGCCCGGAGGGCGGTGAGGCCGAAATCGCTCGTCCCCTGGTCGAGCGGAGCCCGTCGCCGGGCGGCGGCGTTGCCTCGGGCCACGCCTTCTCGCTCCAGGACGACAGGCAGCGGCTCCGGGCGCCGGGTGAGGAGCACGGCGTCCAGGCCGCTCCTCGCCGCGCAGACGACGTCGGCATCGGGGTCGTCGCCGAGGTGCACTACCTCGCGGCCCGAGACGCCGAGGGAAACGAGGGCCACGTCGAACAGCCCCGTGCCCTTGTGGCGCCCGTGGTCGGAGGAGGTGAACACGGCGTCGATCCGGATCTGGGTGAACGGGTCGCGGTCGAGGAGCCGGCGCAGCTGCGACGCCGAGAAGTAGGTGTTGGAGACCAGCACCACCCGCACCGCCCGCTCCGCCTGGAGCGAGCGGGCCAGCTCGACGACGGCCAGGTCGGGGAAGGTGATGGTGCGCTCCACCTCGAGCTCGAGGCCGGCCAGCTCGGCCGGGTCGCCGTCGCGAACAGTCGGAGGCAGCTCCCGATACACCTGCTCGAGGGACACCTCCGGCGTCGACCGCTGGCGCTGGCTGCGTTCCCTCGCCCGGTGCTCCGCCGCCTCCCGGAGGGGGGCGAAGGCGTCCGCCGGGACCCGGAGGCGGCCGGCGGCGGCGAGGGACCGGCCCACCTCCACGAAGGCGTCGACCGGCTCTGGCACGACGCGCCAGAGCAGCGTGTCGAACACGTCGAGCGATAGGACCTTCACGTCGTCGCGCCGGGCCAGCGCGTGGGCCCGGGCCACGCAGGCGTCGGTCACGACGGCAGCACGCTGTGGTGGCTGGCCCACCGTCCGCCAAGGGTGATGATCCCGGCGTAGGAGCCGTCGCCCGGGCCGGCGTCGACGACGAAGCGGAAGGCGTGGTGCCGGAAGTCGTACGTGTGCTCGCCGCCGCGATCGGAGATCCAGGCGGTGACGTCGTAGGTGCCGGGAAGCAGCACCAGGCCGGCGACCTCGAGGTCGACGTACCCCGACCCCTCGAGGCGCGGCGGGAGCGTGGCCTCATCCCTGCTCGTGGCCGCGGTGACCTCGACGCCCTCGGCGGTGTGCACGGCCATGCCGAACACCGGGGCCTCGATCGGGTCGGTGGCCCTGAAGTGCATGCGGAACGTCACCGCGTCGCCCGTGCGCACCGTCTCCGTCGCCCGCAGGGCGGCGTCGAGAAGCTCGACCCGCTCGACCCGGCCCTCTCCGGACCCGGACCGGGCCACCGCCGGCGCCTCCTCCTGCTCGGCGTGGTGCACGTCGTCGATGTACCGGTCGATGACCGCGCCTGCCGGTCCCAGCTCGTGCAGCCTTCCGCCCTGGAGCCATGCCGCCGTGTCGCACAGGTTCCGGACCGTCCCCAAGGCGTGCGACACGACCACGATCGTCCTGCCCTGCGCCTTGAGCTCGGCGAACTTGTCTCGGCAGCGGCCCTGGAACTGCTCGTCCCCGACGGCCAGCACCTCGTCGACCAGGAGGACGTCGGGCTCGACGCTGACCGCGACCGAGAACCCGAGGCGTACGTACATCCCCGACGAGTAGTTCTTCACGGGCGTGTCGATGAAGCGGGCCAGACCGGCGAAGTCGACGATAGCGTCCACCTTGCGATCGACCTCCTTGCGGCTCAAGCCGAGGATCGACGCGTTGAGGTAGACGTTCTCACGGCCGGAGAGCTCGGGATGGAACCCGGCGCCCAGCTCCAGGAGGGCCGACACCTTGCCGCGAATGTCGATGTGCCCGTCGTCGGGGCGGAGGATCCGGGCCATGCACTTCAGAAGCGTGCTCTTCCCTGAACCGTTCTCCCCGATCAGCCCCAGGGTCGTCCCCTCGGGGACCTCGAACCCCACGCCGCGCAACGCCCAGAACTCCTCGTAGGTCGCGCGCTTGCGTTGCAGAAGGGCCGACTTCAGGGTCTGGTTGCGCTCGTGGTAGAGGCGGAAGCGTTTCGAGACGCGGTCGACGGTTATGGCGGGGACCGTCACGGCCCCGACGGTACAAGGCCTCGGCGGGTCCCCCTCATGCTCGAGGCCGGAACCTGTCGTTCGCGTCTCGCGCCGCCGAGGTCCACACCCGCCCGGCACGGCGCCCGACCAGTCGGGCCGCGTGCAGGACGACCTCGGCATTGCCCGCCGGTTGGGTCGGGAGAGGTGGGAGGGGCATCCACCCGAACGCCATCTCCACTTCGGCCCGGTACACCGCGGAACCCCACTCCGGTGGGCAGCGGTACACGACCTCTGGTGGCGCGGCGTG
>JALYGL010000168.1 GCA_030777125.1 Actinomycetota bacterium | reverse complement strand
CGGTGTGACCGCGCCGACCTGTTGGCCTCCGCGCGAGTAGCGCGAGGCGGCCGCCACGACCACGCCCCGCTCGACCAGCTTGGCCAGGGCGTCGATCTGCTCGGCGTCATCGGACCCGTCGGCCATGTTGACGACGACCACGGGGCCCGGGCCTGGTCGATGCCGTACCGGATGGCGTCGGCCGGCCCCGTGCCGACACTCTCGCCGTCGTTGTAGGCGGGAATGACGACCGACAGCCGGGGGGCCGTCACCGGCGCCCGGGACGCCGGGGCCGGCGACCGGTGCCGGGCCGGCTCATATCCGGACCCCGTCTCCGTACAGCCCCCAGATGTCGATCACCGGCTGGTCGGGCCGGAGCTCGGCGTACGCCCGGTGCGGCGTGCCGACGATGAGCAGGTCGGCTCGGTCGAGCACCGTCTCCAGCGGTACCAGATCGGGATCGTTCGCCACGTAGGGGTCCGTGGTCAGCACGCCCGCCGTCTTGAACCGCAGGATCCGCTTGAGCTTGTAGGTCAGGCTGGAGCGGTTGTCGTCGGACTCGGCCTTGAACGCCATCCCCAGGATGCCGACGGTCATGGACGCCAGGTCGTGAACCTGCTCCAGCCGGTGGACCACCTAGAGCGGCAGCCCCTCGTTCACGGTCATGCTGGCGTGGCCGAGGGTGAAGTTGTTGTTGTTGAAGGCGGCCAGCTGCATCGTGTCCTTGAACAGGCACGGACCGGCGGCGAACCCGGCGGGCGGCAGGTCGGCGGCCCGGGGGTAGTCCTCGGCCAGCGCGCTGCGGATGCGTTCGAAGTCGAGTCCGAAGTCGTTGGCGATCATGTACAGCTGGTTGCTGGCCGCGAAACGGATGTACCGCCACGTGTTGGTGAAGAGCTTGGCCAGCTCCGCTTCCTCGGGGAGGAGCGGCACCAGCTGGCCCGTCAGGTTGGCGAACAGCTTGGTCGCCCGGTCCATGGCCCGGTCGGTGCGGGCCGACACCAGCTGGGGCAGCTCGTACAGCTCGGTCATGGCCTTGCCCTCGGCGATGCGCTCCGGACAGAAGGTGACGTCGATGTCCTTGCCCAGGTCGGCGACCAATCGCTCGGCCATGGCCGTGACCCCGGGGTAGACCGTGCTGCGGAGGACGATCAGCTGGCCGTCGACCAGGTGCTCGGCCACCGCGGTGATCGCCCTGGGCACCGACAGAGGATCGGGGTTGAGGTGCTCGTCGACCGGGCTGCCGATGACGATCACCACGTTCTCGGCCGCACTGATGGACCCTGGGTCGGTGGTGGCGTGGAGGAACTTCCCCGCCACCCGGTCCAGGACCTCGCCGGCGCCGGGCTCGGCGAAGGGGAGCACCCCACCAGTCACCGTGTCGACCGCAGCCCGGTTCATGTCGAAGAGGGTGACCTCGAGGCCGCGGTCGGCGAAGGCGAGACCAAGGGGCAGGCCGACCGTCCGCACCCGCCGATCACCACGACGTCACCGGTGAACCGCCGCATGCAGCACGATAGCGTTCGCCGCGACGCGGTTCGGTTGTGACCTGCTAGATGACCGACCGGTAGATCTCGGCGTGGGCGGCCGCGGACGCGCCCCAGGTGTGGCGGGCGGCCACCTCCAGTCCCAGCCGGCGCCGCTCCTCGACGGCGGGGCCGCCGCTCACCAGGGCGTCGAGGGCCTCGGCCAGCCCGGCGACGTCGCCGGGGGCGACCATCAGCGCCGCCCCGGTCGCCACCTCCTCCATGGCCGACCCGGTTGTGGTGACCAGTGGCGCCCCGCAGGCCAGGGCCTCCAGGGCCGGGAGGCCGAACCCCTCCTCGAGCGATGGGTACGCCACCGCCGCCGCGCCCCTCAGCAGGGCGGGAGCGTCGGCATGGTCGACGTACCCGGTCAGGCGGACCCGGTCGGGACGACGGCTGGCGCCCACCGCGGCCTCGACCGCCTCGGTTCCCCACCCCCGGGCGCCCGCCAGCACCAACATGAGGTCGGGATGGCGGTCGGCCACCCGGTCGAAGGCGCGGACGAGCGTCGGGACGTCCTTGCGGGGCTCCAGGGTCCCGAGGAAGGCGACGTAGGGCTGACGGGCGCCGATGCGCGCCCGGGCGGCCAGGTCCCCCTCGCCGCCGGCGCCCGGATGGAACCGGGCGTGGTCGACGCCGTGGGGGACGACGTGGACCCGGGCCCGGGGCCGGACCCGGGCCTGGAGCCTGGACGCGGTCGCGGCGCTGACGGCCACGACGGCGTCGGCCCTCGCCGCCGCCGCCCGGATGGCGGCGCGGAAGAACCGGGCCTTGGTGGGCTGGTGCCACTCCGGATGGCTGAAGAACGACAGGTCGTGCACGGTCACGACCGTCGGCACCCGGGACAGGTGCGGCATCGTGTAGTGAGGGGCGTGGTGGACGTCGACCCCCAGGCCGGCCAGCAGCCGGGGCAGGCCGACCTGCTCCCACACCAGGCGGACCGGCCGGGCCGGTGGGCCGGCCTCCACCACCGTGACCGCACTGGACCCCGGGTGCGGTCGCCAGCGGGCGGCGTCGCCCCGACGGCAGACCACGCTGAGGTCCACCGCGCCGGTGGTGGCCAGGGCCCGGGCCAGCTCCAGGATGTAGTGGCCGGCGCCGCCCGGTCGGTCGGGCACGGCGGTGGCGTCGAGGCTGACGCGCGCCGGTGTCACAGCGTCCGCCACAGCTCGACGTGACCGCGGGCGGCGGCCTCCCACGTCAGCCCGGCCGCCCGGCGGGTGCCGGCGGC
>JALYGL010000167.1 GCA_030777125.1 Actinomycetota bacterium | reverse complement strand
GGTCGGTTGGACGCGCCTGTTGTGGTCGCGGCATCCCGAGGATCCGGCGGCACGGGCTCTCGGGGAAGAGGACCGCCGCGCCCTGGCCGTCTCCCTGGAACGCCTGCACGGCTCCGAGCGGGAGTCCCTCGTCGCCCACGACGTCGACGGGGTTGCGACGGCGGCGCGGCACCCCGCCTCCCCCGCTTGCTCCCGGCCAACGGATCAAGTCGAGAGCTCGTCGCCAATACCGCCGAGACGCTCGAGAAGCTGGCCGGGGCGGCCCCGACGGCCGTGCTGAGCGGGAGCGCCAGGGTCACCACATCGACGTCGCGAGCGAGACGATTCAGCGCACTCCTCGCCACCTTGACGAGTGAGCTGAACCACGGCCGTCGGTGCAATTCCGCCGCGCTTCGACGCGGATAGCCGGTTGTTGCCGAGCCCCGGCACGTCTCGGGTCACGACTCGGGGCGCCGTCCCGGCGCGGTCACGCCCACATCCGGGCCCCGAAGTCGTGCACAGTCGGGGGACCACGTGCGTGTCCGGAGACGCCTCGCTGGGCAAGTGCAGCCGCAGGCCGATCGTCGTATAGACCCATGAGAGGGCGAAGGCGAACAACACGACCACATCAGGCGGCTGCGGACGCGCTGCGGAGGTCCCGTCCGGCGAGGCCCTCAGGGCAGTCGGGCCACCATTCGGGCGTAGTTCGTGAGCGTGCCGCTGACCGTGCTGACGCCGTGGACGGTGCGAGCGTGCTCGGTGACCCTGGCCAGCAGCTCTTCCTCGCTGGTGGTCCGCGTTTTCCAGCGACATCCCTGTGCCCCCGCCGCCCGGCAGCTGAACTCGTACATCACGGGGGGCCCGCCAACGGACTCTTCGTTGACGGCCACGATCTCGCAGTCCATCTCGCACCGGTGGTTGCTGCCGAGCCGCCGCCACAGTCTCACCGAGGTGTCGATGCCGTGGGTGAAGTTGTGGTGGAGGACCCGCAGGAACGAGTACCTGCTGCGGCCTCCGGCCCCGTCGGCCAGCGGTGACACCCGGTCGACGTGCACGGACACGTGGTTGTCCGGCGTGACGGCGATGTGCAGGCTGTCGGTCCGGGAGACCTGCCGATATGAGTCCGTCCCACGGTGGAAGATGCGGCCGAGGGCACTGTCCCGGTGGAACTCCCCGTTCGAGTCGAGCTGGCTGAATACGGGACCGTGGCTCATACCCGGTCTACGGACGGGCCGTTCTCCTCGGATGGTGCCAAGGGCGACGGATTTTCGGGTCGGCGCGGGATCGACATCGGACCCCGGAAACCTGGTGTAGTGCGGGCCGGGGTGTCGCCACCCCCGAATTCCGGTGCAGGCGCGCCCCGACCAGGGCAGAGTCGGCGAGTGCGCCACCTGACAACCGCCCAGCTGGATGTCGGCTTGGATCACGTGCGCCGCTCACCTCGCCATCGGGGACCGGTCGAGCTGATCGTGCGGCGGCCTGCGCCGGGGGAGCGCGAGGTGGTCATCGAGGCGACCGTCCAGGTGTTCGGCGGGATGGCGGGGGACGGATGGAGCGTGCGCGGCAGCCGGCAGACGCCGGACGGCGCCGCCCATCCCGGCAGGCAGGTCACGGTGATGAACGCCCGCATGGCCGCCTTGGTGGCCGGTGACCCGGCCCGTCGGCAGCTGGCCGGTGACCAGCTCTACGTCGACCTCGACCTCAGCCATGCCAACCTGCCGGTCGGCACCCACCTCGCTGTCGGCACGACGGTCATCGAGGTCACCAACGAGGTTCACCGAGGATGCCGGAAGTTCACCGACCGCTTCGGACTCGACGCCTTCCGCCTGGTCAACTCGGTGGACGGGCGGCGGCTGCGGTTGCGTGGCTTGAACGCCCGAGTCGTGGTCGGCGGTGTGGTGCGCGTCGGCGACGCGATGACGCGCCTGCCTGTCGTCGATGAGTCGTGATGGCGTCCGTTGCAGGAACCGTCGGTCGGCGCCGTCGGCGTCATGCTGGGTGACGTGGTGACGATCGAGCGCGACCTCCATTTCGTCTTGGCGGCGCCGTCCTAGGCATCCAGACGCCGGGCCGAGACACGCCGTGCCTTGAACGGCCAGGAACGACATCCCCACCTGTCACAATCGAGGTGTCCGCCCACCACCCCGCGCCACTGCAAGCCCAGGAGCTCTGCTCGAATGACTTCGACGACCGCGACGCCCTCCCTAGGGTCGTGGGTCGACGACTGGGAGCAGATCCTCCAACCTGACGCCGTGCACTGGTGCGACGGCTCGGAGGAGGAGTACGACGCCCTCTGTGGGCAGCTGGTGGAGGCCGGCACCTTCGAGCGGCTCTCCGACGCTCTGCGGCCGAACAGCTATCTGGCCCGCTCCGATCCCGACGACGTGGCGAGGGTCGAGGACCGCACCTTCATCTGCAGCGCGCGCGAGGGCGACGCCGGGCCCACCAACAACTGGCGCGACCCGGACTCCATGAAGGCCACTATGCGCCACCTGTACACGGGCGCGATGCGGGGCCGCACCATGTACGTCGTGCCGTTCTCGATGGGGCCGCTCGGCTCGCCGATCGCCCACATCGGCGTGCAGCTCACCGATTCGCCGTACGTGGTGGTGAACATGCGGATCATGACGCGCATGGGCGCCGATGCGCTGTCGGTCCTCGGAGCGGACGAGTTCGTGCCGTGCGTGCACTCGGTCGGGTACCCGTTGGTGGACGCCACCGGTCTGCGCCGGGCCGACGTGGGCTGGCCCTGTGACCCCGACAACCGGTACATCGTCCACTTTCCGGAGACGCGGGAGATCTGGTCCTACGGGTCGGGCTACGGCGGCAACGCCCTGCTGGGCAAGAAGTGCCTGGCGTTGAGGATCGCCTCCACCATGGCCCGCGACGACGGCTGGCTGGCCGAGCACATGCTCATCCTGAAGCTCACGTCGCCGGCCGCCGATACCCGGTACATCGCCGCCGCCTTCCCGTCGGCGTGCGGCAAGACGAACATGGCCATGATGATCCCGGCCCTCGATGGCTGGACGGTCGAGACGGTGGGCGACGACATCGCCTGGATGAAGTTCGGGCCCGACGGCCGGCTCTACGCCATCAACCCCGAGGCCGGCTTCTTCGGCGTGGCGCCGGGCACGTCGGCGGGCACGAACCCCAACGCCATCGCCACCCTCGACGGAAACTGCATCTTCACCAACGTGGCCCGTACCGACGACGGCGACGTGTGGTGGGAGGGGCTGACGCAGGAGCCGCCCCCGCACCTGGTCGACTGGAGGGGCGGCGACTGGACGCCGGCGTCGGCGACGCCGGCGGCCCACCCGAACGCCCGTTTCACCGCCCCGGCGTCGCAGTGCCCGTCCATGGCCCCCGAGTGGGACGACCCCGACGGGGTGCCGATCTCGGCCATCCTGTTCGGCGGGCGCCGGGCCACCAACGTGCCGCTGGTCACGGAGGCCTTCGACTGGGAACACGGGGTGTTCCTCGGGTCGATCATGAGCTCCGAGACCACCGCGGCGGCGTCGGGCGACGTGGGGACGCTGCGGTTCGACCCCTTCGCCATGCTCCCGTTCTGCGGGTACAACATGGGCGACTACTTCGCCCACTGGCTGGAGATCGGCCGCACCGGCGACCAGCGGAAGCTCCCGGGGCTGTTCTGGGTGAACTGGTTCCGGAGAGCCGACGATGGGTCCTTCCTGTGGCCCGGCTTCGGGGAGAACAGCCGGGTGCTCAAGTGGATCGTCGAACGTCTCGACGACCGCAGCGCCGCGGTGGAGACGCCGATCGGGCGGGTGCCGGCCGTCGGCGCCATCGACCTGGACGGCCTCGACCTGGCGCCGGGCGTCGTCGAGGACCTGCTCACCGTCGACCCGGAGCGTTGGCGTCAGGAGTCGGCGCAGATCGAGCGCCACTATGCCTGGCTGGGCGAGCGGCTCCCGACCCCGCTGACGGAACAGCTGGCCGCCCTGGAGAAGCGGTTGGCGGAGTAGCCGCCGGCCTCAGGCGCTGGCCGGGGCCGGGCTGGACACCCCGACGCCGCCACGTGTCGAGGCGCCATAGCGCTGCTTCTCCCTGGGGATGTCCAGAGGACGGATCGTCGCCCGGCCGGCCTTGGCGTCGTCGTCCAGCAGAGCGGCAGGCACGAGCCAGGACACCTCGAACTCGATCCCGTCCGGGTCGCGGGCGTACAGGGCCTTGGTCGACCCGTGGTCGCTGGCGCCGACCAGAGCGCCCCTCGCCGACAGCTCGTGCGACAGCCGGTCGAGATCGTCAAGGGTCTCCACCTCCCATGCCAGGTGGTACAGACCGACGGTGCGGCGACCGGCGTCCGACGGCGCCGCCTCGCTTCCGATGGAGAACAGGCCCAGGTCGTGGTCGTTGGACGAACCGGCGGCCTGCAGGAACACCGCTCCCGGCATGGCCATGACCGGGCGGAAGCCGAGCACCTCGGAGTAGAAGGAGGCTGACGTCTCGGCGTCGCGGACGTACAGCACGGCATGGTTCAGGCGGCTCACGGGCATGGCGTCCTCCTCACGAGGTCTCGCCGCGAGGAACATGCCCGCGCATTCAACTATTCCATGGCCCCGTAGCGGTACGATCTCCCGTTGACCTCGACGTTCGACCCCCTGGTGCCCCTCGGGTGGGACGAGCGCACCGACACCCTCTACCGGTCGTTGCCCGCCGCCCACGACGGGCGCGTGCCCGGCCGGGTCGTCCGAGTCGACTTCGACCGCTGCCTGGTGACCACGCCGGACGGCGCCGCCGTGGCCGCCGCCGCCCGCCTCCCGGCGGTCGGCGACTGGGTCGTCCTGGATCCCCGGTCGGGCTCGGATCCACCGTGGGTCGTGGCCGCCGTGCTCGACCGCCGGTCGGCCCTGACCCGCGGGGTCGGGGAGGACGCCCGCGACGGCCAGGTGATGGCCGCCAATGTCGACGTGGTGGCCGTGGTCACCGGCCTGGACCGGGCGCTCAACCTGCGCCGTCTCGAACGCGAGCTCGTCCTGGCGTGGGACAGTGGCGCCCACCCGCTGGTCGTGCTCAACAAGTCCGACCTGCACCCTGACCCGACCGACGCCGAACGACTGGTGCGCGCCCGTGTCCCGACGGTCGAAGTGGCCCTCACCAGCACCGTGACCGAGGCCGGCGTCGAGGTCCTGCGCCGGGCCATGCAGCCGCACCGGACCATGGTGCTCCTCGGGGCCTCCGGCGTGGGCAAGTCCAGCCTGGTGAACCGCCTGGCCGGAGTCGACGTGCTCCCGACGGGCGCGGTCCGTGCCGGCGACCACAAGGGCCGGCACACCACCACCGCCCGCCACCTGATCGTGCTGCCCGAGGGGGGCGTGCTCATCGACACGCCCGGCGTCCGCGGGCTGGGCCTGTCGGACGCGTCCGACGCGGTCGCCGCCGCCTACGCCGACATCGAGGACCTGGCCGCCGGCTGCCGGTTCACCGACTGTGGGCACGCGGGCGAGCCCGGGTGCTCGGTGGCGCACGCGGTGGCCGATGGTCGTCTGGAGCCGGAGCGCTTGGCCCACTACCTGCAGCTGCAGCGGGAGGCGGCCAGGGTGGAACAGGCCGGCGACCCGCGCGCCAGCGCCGCTCAGCGCCGGCGGGACCGCGGCACGCAGCTCACCTACCGCCGCCACGTCCAGGAGAAGCGGTCCCGGTGAGGCGAAGCTGTGTCATCCGGCGGTGTAGAGCACCGGTATGTGACGCAGGTTCGTAGCCCACGAGGGGCTCGTAGACCTCCGCTATCCAGCGGGCCGCAGCCACCGCCTGGGGCACGGGCCGGCCCTCGACGCGGGTCAGGTGCGCCCCGAAGGCGTCGATGTCGTTGAGCAGCCGGCGGGCCTGGTTCTCCCTGCAGCTCCAGCGCGGTCAGCCGGCGGAGCTCCCGCCACGTCCACGTCCGGCGACAGGAGCCCCTCGGCCTCCAGGTCGTACAACCCGCCGCCGACGTTCTCCCGGGCCAGCTCCAGGTGCCGCATGGCGCATGCCGTCGGGCAGCGGACGGCGGTGGACGGTGGTCTCGGCGCCGACGAGGTAGCCATGAGCGCGCCGGCGTCCGGTCGGAACAGGAGGTTGGAGAGGGAGCAGTCCCCCCAGTAAGCCCTCCACGTGGACCCGCACGAGCAGCACCACCGCGGCGTCGACCAGCCTTCGCCCCAGCCCGGAGCTCCGCTCCTCAGCGGTCTGGCCGCCCTCGCTCACGAACCGCACCACGTGGCGGCTGACGCCGGCGGCCATGCGCACCAGGCGGGGCTGCTCCCACTCGTCAGAGCCGAGTCCCACGGGAGGTCGAGGAGGTCGGGAGGCTCCTTGCGGGGGATGAACTGCAGCCGAACGGCCACGTCCGCTCACCTTAGGCACCGGCGGCCCCCATACTTGTCACAGAGGAGGGCGCCATGCTGTTCGCCACGCACAAGTCCCGGATGGTCGACGAGAAGGATGCCCTGCCCGGGCGTGACCGCCCGATGCCCGTCCCCGGACGTCACCTGGTGCTCGGTACGCCGTTGACGCCCCCGTTCCCAGAGGGGACGGAGCAGGCCGTGTTCGGGATGGGCTGCTTCTGGGGCGCGGAGCGCAAGTTCTGGCAGGCGGAGGGGGTCCACACCACCGCCGTCGGCTACGCCGGCGGCTTCACCCCGAACCCGACCTACGAGGAGGTGTGCAGCGGCCGCACCGGCCACACCGAGGCCGTGCTGGTCGTCTTCGACCCGGCGCGCACGACGTACGAGACCATGCTCCGCCTGTTCTGGGAGAACCACGACCCCACGCAGGGGATGCGCCAGGGCAACGACGCGGGCACCCAGTACCGCTCGGCGGTCTACACCTTCTCCGACGCTCAACTAGAGGCGGCCGAGGCGTCTCGCACGGCGTACCAGGAGGTATTGGCCGCAGCCGGGTACGGCGCCGTCACCACCGAGATCCGTCCCGCCGGCGCCTTCTACTACGCCGAGGACTACCACCAGCAGTACCTCGAGCGGAACCCCCGGGGCTACTGCGGTCTGGGCGGCACAGGGGTCAGCTGCCCGGTCGGGCTGGCCGCGACCGACTGACGGCGCCGACGTAGCCTGGCGCCGGTGGCGGCAGGCGCCGCCGGGAAGGGGGTCCACGTGAGCGACCAGGAAGTCCCGGAGCCGGACGCGGTCGAGCAGGCGCTCCCCGTCGGGGAGAGCCCCAGTGTCGACCCGCCGTCCGTCGACCCCGAGGCGCCCGAGGCCGACGCCGTCGAGCAGGCCCAACCGGCGCCCTACGACGACGACGAGGCATTCCGGTAGGTTCGGGCCGGCATGGACTTCGAACCCCGCGTGCTCGATGCGCAGCCCGTCGAGTCCCTCGACGACTACCGCGGCCGCGGCGGCGGGCGGGGCCTGGAGACGGCGGGCCGGATCGGCCCGGCGGCCGTCATCGAGGCCCTGGAGGCATCCGGTCTGCGAGGCCGGGGCGGCGCCGGGTTCCCCACCGGGCTGAAGTGGCGGACGGTGTCAGAGCACCGGTCCGACGTGCTGCCGGCCACGGTGGTGGTCAACGCCGCCGAGGGCGAGCCGGGCACGTTCAAGGACCGCGCCATCCTCCGCCGCAACCCGTACCGCATGCTCGAAGGGGCCTTGATCGCGGCCCGGACGGTCGGCGCCGATGCGGTCGTCATCGGGGTGAAGGCGACCTTCCGTCGGGAGCTGGAGCGGATCCGTACGGCCCTGGCCGAGGTGAGGGCGGCGGGCTGGTCCGACGGCGTCGACCTGTTCGTGGTGGAGGGGCCCAGCCACTACCTCTACGGCGAGGAGACCGCCCTGCTCGAGGTCGTGGCCGGGCGCAACCCGTTCCCGCGGATCGCCCCGCCGTTCCGCCACGGCGTCGACGAGGTCGGCGCCGACAACAAGTCGGCCGCCGACCAGCACATGGCCGGGCCCGGCTCGTCGCCGGTCCCGCCCACTTTGGTCAACAACGTGGAGACGATATCCAACGTCCCGGCCATCGTGGCCGAGGGGGCCGACTGGTTCCGTGCCGTGGGCACCGAGAAGTCGCCGGGCACGGTGGTGTGCACCGTCACCGGGCGAACCCGACGGCACGGTGTCGGGGAGGTCGCCCTGGGAACCCCTCTGGCCGACGTCATCGACGCGGTGGGCGGCGGACCGGTGATGGGCCATCGGGTGGTGGCGGTCATGTCCGGTGTGGCCAATCCCCTCGTCCCTGGCGACCGGTTGGACACGCCGGTCAGCTACGAGGCGATGGACGACATCGGCAGCGGGCTGGGCTCGTGCGGGTTCATCGTCTTCGACGACACCACCGACTTGGTCGCCGTGGCCCACGGCGTGTCCCGGTTCCTGGCCGTCGAGTCCTGCGGGCAGTGCACCCCGTGCAAGCAGGACGGCCTGGCCATCTCCGACCTTCTCGACCGGGTGCGCCGGTCGGAGGCCGACGAGAGCACGCTGGCCGAGCTCTCCGACCGGGTGGCCACCGTCGCCGACGAGGCCCGCTGTTTCCTCGCACAGCAGCACCAGCGGGTCGTCGACAGCGTGCTGCAACTGTTCCCCGACCACGTCAGGGCCCACGCCACCGCGGCGGTGCCGGAAGCCGAACCGGAGCTGATCGCGCCGATCGTCGACCTGGAGGGGGATTCCGTGGTGTTGGACGAGCTCCAGGCCGACAAGCAACCGGACTGGACCGACGCGCCGGTGTACTCGGGCCAGTCGCCGGCCGACCGGGTGGAGCAGCGCGACGCCGAGGTCCTGTAGCGAACGCCGCCGGCTGGCCGGGTCAGGCCGACCTCAGCCGGATGCTGGCGTCGTCGGACAGCTGGCGCATGCCCAGCTCGGCCCCCCGCCGGAGCCAGGTCTGGGCCCGGCCCACGTCGCCCCGACGACCCCGACGCAGCAGCGTTGCGCCCAACTCGTACGACGTGCGGGCCACCAGGGGGAGCGCTCCGAGCCGCCCGTGCACCTCCAGCGCCTCCTCGAAGAGCCGTCCCGCCTCCGCCCAGCGGCGGGCACCGGCGGCCAACAGGGCCTGGAGACGGGCCACGGAGCCGAGGCAGGCCGCGCCCTGCTCGAGCACGACCAGCCGGCCCGAGAAGGGCTCGAGGGCCGGGGCCAGCACCGGCGTCCATCGCGGGTCGGCCAGTAGCCAGGCCGACTCGGCCACACACGCGGCTGCGGCCATCCATGCCGGACCGTGGGGCCGGGCGGTGAGGCCGTGTCGGCTGACCCGGGACAGGGCCATGGCGGCCCCACTCAGATGGCCGGTGCGAGCCAGCACGAGGGAGGCTGCAGCCCCCCAGGCGCCGGCCGGGTCGGCGCCCGGGGCCATACGTCGGGCGGCCCGCAGGAGGGCCGTGTGCTCCGGCTCCCCGCCCCACTCGATGTCGAGCCAGTAGCGCTGACGCAGGTGGAGGACGGTCGCCAGCGGGTCCTTCGCCCGCTCACCGGCCTCCAGCACGTCGCCGAGGCGGGCGCGGGCATCGGCGGCCCGGCCGTCGAGCAGGGCGCGCATGGAGGAGAGGAGGGCGGCGTCGCGCTCGACCGCCGGGTCCCGGAGCGTCTCCGCCAACGCCGCGTGGGCGGCCAGGTCGCGGTCCGCATCGGCCAGCCGGCCCAGCTCCAGCAGGTCCACGAGTCGCCAGGCGTACCCCTGGGCCGCGAGCCCGGCATCGCCGGTCTGCTCGGCCATCCGCACGGCGTCGTTCGCGGCCCGGAGCCGTTCGTCGAGGTCCTCCGCTCCCCAGGCTCGCATGTGGCGGGCCCGCAGCAGGGCGCCCACGGCCAGGTGGTCGCCCCGACCGGCCACCGTCTCGATGGCCCGGTCGTCGGCGACCGGTCCGGCCACCGTCTCCGGGCTGTCGGCATCGCAGCCGGCGCCGGCGAGCGCCCGCCGGGCCCGGGCGACGAGCTGGGTGTGGTTGTGTCCCTCGGCGACGGTGATCGCCTCCAGGAACGCCTGCCGCGCCCTGGCCGGCTCGAGCGCCTGTCGCTGCGCCTCCCCGAGCGACAGCAGCAGATCGCAGCGGGTAACCCACGAGGACGAGGCGGAGAGCCCGAGCAGGGCCAGCGCCCGCCCGTAGAGATCGGCCGCCGCCTCATAGGCGAGGACGGCCATGGCCTGGTCCCCGGCCGCGGCCGCGTACCTCGCCGCCTCCTCCGAGTGGCCCACCGGCGACGCCGCGCAGAAGTGGGACGCGATCTCGGCCAACCGGCATCCGTCGGTGCTCTCCCGTCCGGCGGCGGCGAGGACCTCGGCGACGCGGAGATGAAGCCGGACCAGCGCGCTCTTCGTCAGCCGTCGGTACACGGTCCGGCGGGCGACTGCGTGGGTGAAGCGGTATCGCCCGCCGTCGACGTCGGCCTTCTCCAGCAGACCTGAATCCACGGCTTCGGCAACGGCGCCGCTGAGGCGCTCGGCCCGCACCTCCTCCGTGGCCGCGACCAGCTCCAGGTCCACCGGTCGGGCCGCCACCGCGGCGACGCCCAACAGCCTTCTGGTCGCCGGCTTCAGGCGGGCGGTCCGCCGGTTGAGCAGGTCCTCTATCGACCGCGGCAGAAGATCGGCGTCGACGTCGGCCGAGGGGTCGAGGGTGCCGTCCGACCGGAGGTGGCCGGTCCGACGGAGCTCCCGGAGGAGCTCGTGGATGAAGAGCGGGTTGCCCTCGCCCCGCCGGGCCAGGGCGTCCGCCAGTTCAGGGTCGCCGACCATGGCCGCCACCGCCTCCGGCGCCAGGCCCTCCAGGCGCACCCTGGTCACGTCGACGTCGTCGTCCAGGTCGTCGAGCAGGGCGGTGAGCGGGTGGACGCGGTCCACGCTGGTGTCGCAGTAGCAGGCGATGACGAGCAGGCGAGACCCCCTGGTGGCATCGACGATGCGGTCGAGCAGGAGGACGGTGGAGCGGTCGGCGCGGTGGAGGTCGTCGACGACGAGCACGACCGGCCCCGGGCGGGTCAGCTCGGTCACCAGTTCGCCGACCGCGTCGAACAGCTCCTCACGGTCGGTCCCCGGCACGCCGGCCGGAGTCGCGGGCGGGGGCGTCGGCCGGCCCAGCTCAGGGAGAACGAACCCGAGGACCCGTCCCCGGTCGAGGAACCCGACGGCGCCGCCGCCCATGGCGCCGCGCAGCGCGTCGGCCACGGGCTGGTAGGGACGGCTCTGCCCCTCTTCGGCGCACCCGGTGAGGACGGCGGCCCCACCGACCTCGGCCTCGGCCGCCAGTCGGGTGGCAAGGGCGGTCTTTCCCACGCCGGGCTCCCCCGACAGGAGGATCACCTGACGATGCCCCCGCCGGGCCCGGTGCCACACCGGCCGTAGGCGTTCGAGCTCGGCGTCGCGGCCCAGCAATGGGCGGTCGCCGTCCCGGGGGTTCATCGCCAGAGCTATCGGCGGGCCGGTTCTGCACCTTGAGGGTCCCCCCGTCCCGGCCGGCAGTAGGGTGCCCGGGGTGCGATCCACTCGGGCCCTGATCGCGGCGGCCGAACGGGCGCTGCTCGACGAGCGCCGCCAGCTCGACGCCGACGAGCTGGCCACCCTGGCCGCCCTGCCCGCCGATGCCGTACCGGGTCTGGGCGCGCTGGCTCACGCGGTGCGCCAGGAGTGGTGCGGACCGGAGGTCGAGCTCGAGGGGATCCTGTCGGCCAAGACGGCGGGGTGCCCCGAGGACTGCAGCTTCTGCAGCCAGTCGGCCAGGTTCGAGTCGCCGCTGCGGGCGGTCCCGTTCCTGGACGCCGACCAGATCCTGGCCGCGGCCGAGGAGACGGCGGCCACCGGGGCCTCGGAGTTCTGCATCGTGCTCGCCGTCCGCGGTCCCGACGAGCGCACGATCCGAAGGGTGCTCGAGCTCGTCCCCATGGTGCGGTCGGGCACGGGCCTCAACGTCGCCGCCAGCCTGGGCATCCTCACCGCCGACCAGGCCCGACGGCTGGCCGAGGGGGGCCTCCACCGGTACAACCACAACCTGGAGACGGCCCGCTCATTCTTCGCCGAGGTGGTCACGACCCACACCTGGCAGGAGCGGTTCGACACGTGCGTCCTCGTGAAGGAGGCGGGCATGGAGCTCTGCTCCGGGGCCATCCTGGGCATGGGAGAGAGCGACGACCAGCGACTCGAGCTGCTGGGACAGCTCCGCCAGGTCGGCCCGGCCGAGGTGCCGGTGAACTTCCTCGACCCCCGCCCGGGCACCCCGCTGGGCGACCGGCCGCTGGTCGAGCCACTGGAGGCCATCCGGTGGATCGCACTGTTCCGGCTGGCCCTGCCCGGGGTGGTGCTGCGCTACGCCGGCGGCCGGGAGATCACCCTGCGCCAGCTCCAGGCCATGGGGCTGACGTCGGGCATCAACGCCCTCATCGTGGGCAACTACCTGACCACGGTCGGGCGGCCGCCGGAGGACGACCTGCAGCTCCTCGCCGACCTGCGCATGCCGGTCGGCGTCCTGTCGCGGGTGTTGTGACGGCCGCTACGGGGTGGCCTTGCGACCGCGGGGCCTGGCGCCGGCCTTGGCCGCCTTGCCCGTCGGGGCCGTCACCTTGGTGACCCTGGCCGCCGGCTTCCGGGTGGCGGGCGCCTTGGCCGCTCCGGCCTTCGGCGCGGCAGGCGCCGGGGCGGC
>JALYGL010000166.1 GCA_030777125.1 Actinomycetota bacterium | reverse complement strand
GTGGTGCTGCCGGACGACGTCCTCCTCTCCTGACTCCTCGAGTCGCTCGGCGCCGTAGGCCCGAAGCGTCTCCAGAAGCCGGTAGCGGCCGTCGTCCTGGGCCACCACCAGGGATCGGTCCACCAGGGAGCCCAGCAGGTCGACGACGTCCGCTCCGTCGACCTCGCCACCGCCGGCCACTCCCTCGGCGGCCGCCAGGGTGAACGACCCGGCGAACACCGACAGCCGGCGGAAGACGGCCTGCTCAGGAGCGGGAAGGGCGTCGTGGCTCCAGTCCACGACGGCTCGGAGGGTGCGGTGGCGAGGGTGTGACGTGCGCGAACCGCCGCGCAGCACCCGGAACCGGTCGTCGAGACGTGAGGCCAGATCGGCTACCGACAGGTTGCCGGTGCGGGAGGCGGCCAGCTCGATGGCCAGGGGGATGCCGTCGAGGCGGCGGCAGATGGCGGCCACTGCGGGCGCGGTGGCGGCGTCCAGGACGAAGCCGGCCCCGGCCGCCGACGCCCGTGAGACGAACAGGCGGACCGCTTCGGAGGACGTCAGGGCGTCGACCTCTTCGACCCCCGTGGGGGGCAGACCAAGGGGGGGTACCCGGAAGACGTCCTCGCCGACGATGCCCAACGGCTCGCGGCTGGTCGCCAGCACCCGGAGGTGGCGGGAGTTGCGCAGCAGGCGGTCGACCAGATGTGCGGCCGCCTCCACCAGGTGCTCGCAGTTGTCGACCACCAGCAGGGCGCGGTGGGCCGACAGCTGCTCGACCAGTGTGTCCTCCACCCGCTGGCCCGAGTGCTCCCCGACGCCGAGAGCGGCCGCAACCTGGTTCGGGACCAGGGCCGGGTCGACGACCGCCGCCAGCTCCACCAGGTAGACGCCGTCGGGGTTCTCGCCGAGCACCTCGGCGGCCGCCTCGGTGGCCAATCGGGTCTTCCCGACGCCGCCGGGGCCGCTGAGGGTCACCAGGCGCGCCGCCTGCATGCGCGTTCGCAGCGCGCTCACCTCGGCTCCCCGGCCGATGAAGCTGGAGATGGCCACGGGCAGGTTGGTCCGCGCCTGGGCCTCCCCGCGCAGAGCGGCCACCAGCTCGGTGGCTCGCTCCGGGCGCCGGGCGGGGTCGTAGGCCAACCCCCGCCGGAGCGCGAGCTCGACCTGCTGCGCCCGGTCGCCCATCAGCTGCTGCCAACGAGGACGGGAGCCCGGCCCGGGCGGTGCGCCGGTCAGCAGGGCGAAGGCGGTGGCGGCCAGGCCGAACACGTCGACGGCCGGACTCGGCGGTGCGCCGGTGGCGACGTCTGGCGCGCTGTAGCCCCGGGTGCCGTAGCCGGAGGGATCGGATGCCGCGGACCGGGAGACGCCGAAGTCGACCAGCACGGCGCGACCCTTCTCGTTCACCACCACGTTGGCCGGCTTGACGTCGCCGTGGACGACGGGCGGATCGTGGCCATGGAGGTGGTCCAGGGCCTCGGCCACCTGTTCGAGGTAGCCGAGCACCTCGTCGAGAGGCAGCCCCGGTTCTCCTCGAACGGCCAGGACCTCGGCCAGGTTGCGGCCGTCCACCCAGTCCATGACCAGGCAGTAGTCGTCCCCGGCGAAGAAGTCCTCTCGAACGAGGGGAAGCAGCCGGTGGGGGGTGAGGTTCAACAGCACCTTGGCCTCGGCCAGCGTGGTCCCCCTGTCGTGGGCTCGCAGCCGCATCTTCACCGCGACCGGCCGACCGTGGAGGTGGTCCCACGCCCGTAACACCCGGCCTTCCGCTCCCCTTCCGACCTCCTCCAGCGGTTCGTAGCGGTCTCGGAGCAGAGCCGTCATCGCGATCCGGTCGTACCCGTGCGAAGGTCGGCCAGCGTGACCGCCCCGCGCCGGACCGCTTCGTTGGCGAGGCTGACCCTCCGCCGGGTGGGCTCGGTGTAGACGCCGAACTTGTCGTAGAGGTGCAGCAGGTGCTGCTTGACGGCCGCCTCGCTGATGCCCAGGGCGGTGGCGACCTCGCGGATTGACGCGGGCTCGGTGAAGAGGTCCCCGGCGAGCACCGGGCGGCACAGCGCCACCAGGACGTCGTGCTCGCGACGGGTGAGCGGCGGCGGTGGCTCTGCTCGCTCGGTGGCGTGGGAGCCGGTCGGCTCGGACTCGCCTCGAAAGAGCAGGCGGCTACGACCGACACGCACCTCGTCCCCGGGTCGCAGCGGCCGCTCGGCCGACAGCCGCTGGCCGTTCACGAAGGTGCCGTTGGCCGACGCCATGTCTCGGATGCACCAACCAGTCGGGTAGCGCTCGAGCACGGCGTGCAGACGGGAGACGCTGCGGTCGGAGGCGATCTCCACGTCGGCCGACGGGTGGTTGCCCACCGTCACCCGGTCTGACTCGAGGGCCACCAACTGCGCTCCCTCGGGCCTCCACACCTCGAGGTAGGACGCCACCC
>JALYGL010000165.1 GCA_030777125.1 Actinomycetota bacterium | reverse complement strand
GCGGACCGGACGTCGTCGCCCACGTGCACCACCGTGCCGCCGTCGAACTCGGCCAGCACGGCCGCGAACCGCCCCACGGGCACCCGCTCCTTGAACACCGCCAGCACGGCCGTCTTGACGATGCGCTCGAGCACCGACTCGTCGCCGCCCTCGTCGAGGGTCTCGATCTCCACCTTGCCGGCGGTCGACGCCGGCAGCGCGGCCAGGTCGCTCACCCGGGGCACGACCTCGGCCTCGCCCAGGCGAAGGGACCGCCGGGTGGCGTTCGCCACCAGCGTCTCGAAGTTGGCGATCGACAGCCGCACCGACACGCCGGACCGCTGGTTGACGTGGGGGCTCTGGCGGGCCTCGTGGCTGATCGCGGCCACGATCTGGGCCATGTGATCGGGCACGTGGACGCGCAGACCGTCGGCCTCGGGGAACCGGGCCTCCTGGCGGACGACGGCCAGCTCGGTCTCGGTGTCGAGGGGGTAGTGGGTACGGATCTGGGCGCCGAAGCGGTCCTTGAGGGGCGTGATGATCCGCCCCCGGTTGGTGTAGTCCTCCGGGTTGGCCGACGCCACCAGCATGACGTCGAGGGGCAGCCGGATCTTGTAGCCCCGGACCTGGATGTCGCGCTCCTCCAGCACGTTCAGGAGGCCGACCTGGATGCGCTCGGCCAGGTCGGGGAGCTCGTTGATGGCGAAGATGCCGCGGTTGGTGCGGGGGACCAGGCCGTAGTGCAGGGTCAGCTCGTCGGACAGGTAGCGGCCCTCGGCGACCTTGATCGGGTCGACCTCGCCGATGAGGTCGGCGATGGAGGTGTCCGGGGTGGCGAGCTTCTCGCCGAACCGCGTCGAGCGGTGGACCCACTCCACGGGCGTGTCGTCGCCGTGGTCACGGACCAGGTCGCGGGCCGGTCGGGAGACGGGGGCGTAGGGGTCGTCGTTGATCTCCGAACCCGCCACCACCGGCATCCACTCGTCGAGCAGGTCGACGAGGGAGCGGATGACCCGGGTCTTGGCCTGTCCCCGCTCGCCCAGGATGACGATGTCGTGGCCGGCGAGGAGGGCGTTCTCCAGCTGGGGGAGGACGGTGTCGTCGTAACCCAGCACCCCTTCGACCACCGGGAGGCCGGCGGCGATGCGGGCACAGGCGTTGCGCCGCACCTCCTCCTTCACCGGCACCGACCGCCAACCGGATTCGCGGAGCTGTCCGAGGGTGGCCGGGCGGGACATGGGACCCAGGGTAGGCGCCGGCCCTCTCGTACACTCCTCGCCGTGTCCACCGTCGTCGCCCATCTGGTGGCCGCCGTCCAGGCCGGCTGACATGGAGGTTTACCGCCACACGTATGACGCGGTGATCGTGGGCGCCGGCGGGGCCGGCCTGCGGGCCGCCATCGAGACCGCGGGCAAGTGCCGGACGGCGGTGATCTCCAAGCTCTACCCCACCCGCTCCCACACCGGGGCGGCCCAGGGCGGCATGTGCGCGGCGCTGGCCAACGTGGAGGACGACTCCTGGGAGTGGCACGCCTTCGACACCGTGAAGGGGGGCGACTACCTGGTCGACCAACCGGCCGCCGAGATCATGTGCCGCGAGGCGGTCGACGCTGTCATCGAGCTCGAGCACTTCGGGCTGCCGTTCAACCGCACGCCGGGCGGCCGGATCGACCAGCGCCGCTTCGGCGGCCACACCCGCAACCACGGGGAGGCCCCCGTGCGGCGGGCCTGTTACGCCGCCGACCGCACCGGCCACATGATCCTCCAGACGCTCTATCAACAGTGCATCGCCCGTGACGTCGACTTCTACGACGAGTTCCAGGTCCTCGACGTGGTGTTCGGCGACGGGTACCGGGTGGCCGGCGTGGTCGCGTACGAGCAGGCCACCGGCGACCTGCACGTGTTCGAGTGCGCCGCCGCCCTCTTCGCCACGGGGGGGTTCGGCCGCATCTTCAAGGTCTCGTCCAACGCCCACACCCTCACCGGCGACGGGCCCGGGCTCCTCCTGCGGCGGGGGGTGCCCCTGGAGGACATGGAGTTCTTCCAGTTCCACCCCACCGGCATCTACAAGCTGGGCATCCTGCTCTCGGAGGCGGCCCGGGGCGAGGGCGGCATCCTGCGCAACGGCGAGGGCGAGCAGTTCATGGCCCGGTACGCCCCGACGGTGAAGGACCTGGCGCCCCGTGACATGGTCAGCCGGGCCATGCTCACCGAGATCCGCGAGGGGCGGGGCAGTGGCGACGACGGCGACTACCTCCACCTCGACCTCACCCACCTGTCGCCGGAGGAGATCGACCGCAAGCTCCCGGACATCACCGAGTTCGTCCGCACCTACCTCGGCATCGAGCCGAAGACCGACCTCATCCCGGTGCAGCCCACCGCCCACTACGCCATGGGCGGGATCCCCACCAACGTCTCGGCCGAGGTCGTACTCGACGCCGCCGGCACGGTCGCGCCGGGCCTGTACGCGGCCGGTGAGTGCGCCTGCGTGTCGGTTCACGGGGCCAACCGGCTGGGCACGAACTCCCTACTCGACATCGTCGTCTTCGGACGTAGGGGCGGCGCGGCCATGGCCGAGTTCGTCCGCTCGGCTGACCGCCCGGCGGTGCCCGACGGCGCCGAGGCGCCGGTGGTGGAGGGCATCGAGCGGCTTCGGTCGTCGGGCGGCGGCGAGAACGTGGCCACCATCCGGGACGAGCTCCAGGCCGAGATGACCGACAAGGCGTCCGTGTTCCGCACCGAGGAGACGCTGGCCGCCGCCCTGGGGACGATCGGCGAGCTCCGGGCCCGGTACCTGAAGGCGTCGATCGACGACAAGGGCCCCACCTTCAACTTCGACCTGACCGAGGCCCTGGAGCTCGGCTTCCTGCTCGACCTGGCCGAGGCGCTGGTCGTCGCCGCCCGGGCCCGCACCGAGAGCCGGGGTGGTCACTTCCGCGACGACCATCCGTTGCGCGACGACGCCAACTGGATGCGCCACAGCCTGGTCTGGCGGGAGGCCGACGGCGGGCTGCGCCTGGACTACAAGCCGGTGGTCGGGGGCACGTACCTGCCCATGGAACGGAAGTACTGATGGACGTCGAGCTCCGGATCAAGCGTTACAACCCCGACGTCGACCGGCGACCGCACTGGGAGACCTACCGGGTGGAGGTGGAGGAGACCGACCGGGTGCTCGACGCCCTCCACCAGGTCAAGTGGCACCAGGACGGCACTCTCAGCTTCCGGCGGTCCTGCGCCCACGGCGTCTGCGGCTCCGACGCCATGGTCATCAACGGCGAGAACCGGCTGGCGTGCGTCCTGCTGGTCAAGGACGTCGGTCCGACCATCACCGTGGAGCCGCTCCGGGGCCTCCCCGTGCTCAAGGACCTGGTCGTCGACATGGACGCCTTCTTCGAGCAGTACCGGTCGGTCGTCCCGCACCTGGTCGCCTCCGACGACCCCGGCGACCGGGAGCGTCTGCAGTCCCCGGAAGAGCGCGCCCGCTACGACGACACGACGAAGTGCATCCTGTGTGCGGCGTGCACCACGTCGTGCCCCATCTACTGGGCCAACGGCACCTACGTGGGCCCGGCGGCCATCGTCAACGCCCACCGGTTCATCTTCGACTCCCGCGACGACGCCGGGGCCGACCGGCTCGCCATCCTCGGCCAGCGGTCCGGGGTGTGGCGGTGCCGCACGGCGTTCAGCTGCACCGACGCCTGTCCCCGGGGCATCAAGGTCACCGCCGCCATCCAGGAGGTCGAGCGGGCCTTGGTGACAGGGCTCGAATCGGAGGATCTGGGGTAATTCCGGCGCCGAAGAAGGAACGGTGACGCCGAGCGGCGAATCCAACACGCCGGGAGGGGGAACCGGCTGGGGCCGAGGGGGCCGTTAGCGGGCTCCTGCACACATGCTCGACCAACAGATGTCGGCGCCGGTTCGTTCGGCGCGCCCGGGAGCGGCCGGCGGGCTGCTGGCCGGGGGCAGCGAGGCCGACCGGGCGC
>JALYGL010000164.1 GCA_030777125.1 Actinomycetota bacterium | reverse complement strand
CGCTGGTGACGTCGTCGGTCGACTTCGTGGGCGCGCTGGCCCTGATCCTCGTCATCGTGTCCCTGGGGATCACCTGACCTGGCGCGGCTCCAGGTCCTTCACCGCCGGCCCCTGGAGGACCTGACCGCCGCAGGTGAACCGCGAGCCGTGGCACGGGCAGTCCCACGTCGTCTCGGCCGTGTTCCAGGTGACGGTGCAGCCCATGTGGGTGCACACCGGCGACACCGCGTGGACGGTGCCCGCCTGGTCCCGATAGGCGGCCACCCGCTCGCCGTCGACGACCAGGACCTCGGCCTCCCCCGGGGCCAGGTCGTCGACCGAACGGTTGGTCTCGGTGGTCAGGCGGTCCTTCACGAACCGCTTGGCCACGTTGGCGTTCTCCTTGATGAGCTCCTTGACCGACTGCCTCGGGTTGAGCCGGTTGGTGTCGAACAAGGAAGCCCACGGGTTGTCGCGCCCGGCGATGCGGTCGGCCAGCATGACGCCCGCGGCGGTGCCGTTGGTCATCCCCCACTTCTTGAACCCGGTGGCCACGAAGACGCGGTCCGACACCGGCGAGACCGGTCCCACGAACGGGACGTGGTCGACGGGTACGTAGTCCTGCGCCGACCAGCGGTAGTCGACCGAGCGGACCGGGAAGTGGCCGCGGGCCCACTCCTCCAGAGCCGCGTACCGCTCCCTCGTGTCTGGGTCCTGACCGACCTTGTGGCTCTCCCCGCCCAGGATGACGACCTCCTCGCCGTCCATGCGGGCCGAGCGGACGGAACGGCTCGGCGTGTCGACGGACAGGTACATCCCCTCGGGGACGGGGCCGTCCAGACGGGCGCTGAGGGCGTACGACCGCACCGGGTGCGCCCGGGCGAAGAACCCCCCGGTGTCGTGGAAGGGCAGGTGGGTGGCGACCACCACGTGAGCGGCGGTGACCACGCCGGATGCCGTCGCCACCCGGCAGCCGTCGTCGCCCTCGTCGATCGACGTGGCCCGCGTGCGCTCGAAGACGGGCACGCCGTCGGCGGCGATGGCCGCGGCCAACCCCACGCAGTACCGGCGGGGGTGGAACTGGGCCTGGTCGTCCACGCGGATGGCGCCTGCGACCGGGTAGGGCAGGTCGGTGTCGGTGGTGAACGACGCCCGCAGGCCGACCCGTCGGGCGGCGTCGACCTCGGCCCGGATCTTGTCGACCATCTCCGGCTCGGTCGTGTACGTGAAAGCGGGGCGGGTCTGCAGGTCGCAGTCGATCCCGTACCGTTCGACGAACTCGGCCACCTGGGCGATTCCGGCCACGTTGGCGTCGGCGTACCGGAGGGCCCCGTCGGCGCCGAAAGCGCTGACCAGGTCGTGGTAGATCAGCCCGTGGAGGGCGGTCACCTTGGCGGTGGTGTAGCCGGTCACGCCCGAGGCCAGCCGACCGGCCTCGACGACGGCCACGCGGCACCCGTCCCGGTGAAGAAGGGCGGCGGTGGTCAGGCCGGTGATGCCGGCGCCGACCACGACCACGTCGACCTCCAGGTCCCCTGGGAGCGGGGGGTACCGCGTTCCCGGTGTCGTCCCGACCCACAGCGAAGGGTTCCGCTCCTCCAGGCTTCCCATGACGATTCGCCGGCAGAGCCGGCGCTAGCCGATCCCGCCCTTGGTGAGCTCCTTCAGCAGCTCGTGGCACTTGACCGCCCGCTCCGCGTCCTGGGACTGGCACTGCTCGACGAACTCGCGCACGTCGGCGTGGTCGTGGGCGTCCTCGAGGTACTTGGCGTAGGTCTCGGCCGCCTGGAGGGCGTGGTACTGGATGCTCACCAGGTCGTAGACGATGTCGTCGGCCGGGGTGTGGTCACTGCCCATGGCGGAATCCCTTTCTCGAGGGTGACGTGAATTGCCGTCTACCCGCAGAGCCCGGTCCCTACCCTGCATCCGATGACGGACCGGCCACCGGGGCACATCGTCGCCCTGATGGGACTGGGCATCCTGGGCGTGTCCACCGCCGCGCCGCTGATCAAGGCAGCCGCCGCTCCGGCACTGGCCATCGCCTTCTGGCGCATGGCCCTGGCCAGCGGCGTCCTGCTCCCCTTCGCCGCGGCGCGCCGTGAGCGGGTCGCGCTGGGCCGCCGCGAGCTCCGGCTCACCGTCATGGCCGGGCTGCTCCTGGGTGCCCACTTCGCCGCCTTCGTGCCCAGCGTGACGCTGACCACCGTCGCATCGGCAGTGGCCCTGGTGACGATGCAGCCGGCGTGGGCGGCCCTCTTCGAGCGGCTGCGGGGCGCCCGGGTCCGGGCCGCCACGTGGTCGGGCATCGCCCTGTCCATCGCCGGTGCCCTCCTCCTGTCGGGCGTGGACCTGTCCGTGTCGCCACGGGCGCTGGCCGGCGACGGACTGGCGCTGGCGGGCGGCGCGCTGGCCGCCGGTTACCGGGTGCTGGGGGCCGACGTGCGCCGGACCGTGTCGACCACCGCCTACACCAGTGTCTGCTACCCCGTGGCCGCTGCCGCCCTCCTGGCCGTGTGCCTGGTATCCGGGCAGCGCCTGGGGGGGTACGACGCCGCCACCTGGGCCCGCCTGGGTGCCCTGGCCGTGCTGGCCCAGCTGCTCGGGCACTCGGTCTTCAACCTGGTCGTCAAGTCGGTGGGCGCCACCATGGTGTCGCTGGCCCTCCTGTTCGAGGTGGTGGGCGCCTCCGTGCTGGCCGCCGTGTTCCTCGGCGAGCGACCGCCGGCCGCCGCCGTGCCCGCCGCCGTGGTCATCCTGGCCGGGATCTGGATCGTCGTGCGGACCCGGGAGGGCGACCTCGCCGTCGGTGGGGTCCCTCCGGTCGACTGACCGTCGCCGGCTCAGCAGGCGCACCCGCGCCGCAGCGTCGGGGTACACGGGCCCGTGTGCCATGCTTGGAGGGCGCGCGTGGTGGCCGTAGCTCAGGTGGTTAGAGCGCCAGGTTGTGGTCCTGGAAGTCGGGGGTTCGAGTCCCCTCGGTCACCCTCACCGGCGCCTCTAGCTCAACGGCAGAGCAACGGACTCTTAATCCGC
>JALYGL010000163.1 GCA_030777125.1 Actinomycetota bacterium | reverse complement strand
GCACCCCGTCCTCGACGGTGACGACCAGCGGGTGGGCGGCGGCGTCGGCGACCATGGCCGGGTCGAGCGGCTTCACCACCCGCACGTCCCACAGGGTGGCGTCGACTCCCTGGCGGTCGAGCAGCCGAGCGGCCTCCTCGGCGGCCTCGACCATCTTGCCCACGGCCAGGATGCACACCTGGTCGCCGCGGCGGATCAGGCGGCCGGCCAGGCCCGCACCGACCTCCTCCGGCGGCACCTGGCGGGCCGGGCCCTTGGGGTAGCGGACGGCCGAGGGGCCGGTGGTGATGGCCAGGGCCTGGCGCACCATGACGTCGACCTCCTGGGCCGACGACGGGGCGAACACCGTCATCCCCGGCACCTTGGTGAGCAGGGCCATGTCGAGGACGCCGTGGTGCGACGGGCCGTCGTCGCCGGTGACCCCGGCCCGGTCGACGGCGAACACCACCGGCAGGCGGTGCAGGCCCACGTCGAGGTTGACCTGGTCGAAGGCCCGGGTGAGGAAGGTGGAGTACACGGCCACCACCGGCCGCATCCCGCCCAGGGCCAGCCCGGCGGCGGCGGTCACCGCGTGCTGCTCGGCGATCCCCACGTCGAGGAAGCGGTCCGGGTAGCGGGTCTGGAACGGGATCAGCCCGGTGGGCCCGGCCATGGCCGCGGTGAGGGTCACCACCTTCGGGTCGGCCTCGGCCGCGGCGACGATGGCGTCGGCGAAGGCCTGGGTGTAGCCCACGGGCATCCACGGCGGCGGGCCGATGGCCGGGTCGAACACGGGGGCGTCGTGGAGGCACTTCTCGTCGTCGTCCTCGGCGGGCTTGTACCCCCGGCCCTTCTGGGTGAGGACGTGGACCAGGATGGGCCCGTCGTCGAGCTCGGCCGCCCGCTGGAGGGTCTGCTCCAGCACGGCCACGTCGTGTCCCTCCACCGGCCCGATGTAGCGCACGCCCAGGGCCTCGAAGAACCCGTCCGGCCCGAGGACTTCCCGGAACGCGGCCCGCACGCCCTCGACGCCGAGCTGCAGGTGCTCGCCGATGCCCGGGACCCCCCGCAGGAGCTTCTGGATGCGGTCCCGGCTGCGAACGTAGGCAGGGTTGAGCCGCAACCGGGTGAGGCCGGCGGCCAGCTTCGACACCGTGGGGGCGTAGGAGCGGCCGTTGTCGTTGAGGACGATCAGGACCTTGCGGCCGCTGTGGCCCAGGTTGTTGAGGGCCTCGTACGCCATGCCCCCCGTCATCGACCCGTCGCCGATCACGGCCACCACCCGCCGGTCGGCCTGCCCCTTCAGGGCCAGGGAGGTGGCCAGCCCGTGGGCGTAGCTGAGGATGGTGGACGCGTGGCTGTTCTCCACCCAGTCGTGCTCGGACTCGGCCTGGGACGGGTATCCGGAGAGCCCTCCGGCCTGGCGCAGGCTGGCGAACCGCTCCCGCCGGCCGGTGATGATCTTGTGGGCGTAGGCCTGGTGGCCGGTGTCCCAGAGCAGGATGTCGTGCGGCGACTCGAACACCCGGTGCAGAGCCAGGGTCAGCTCGACCACGCCCAGGTTCGACCCGAGGTGCCCACCAGTCACGGAGACCGAGTTGACGATGAACTGGCGGATCTCCTCGGCCAGCTCGGGCAGCTGCTCGGGATCGAGCCGGCACAGGTCGGCCGGTGAGTTGATGGTCTCGAGCAACATGGACGTGGCGAAACGCTACCCAAGGGATGACCCTTGTATGAAGTCGGCCCGGGGCTAGGTTCGGGGCCGCCATGGACGCCGACCGCTTCCAGTACCTGATCCTGATGGGCCTGTGCGTGGCCATCACCCTGCCGCTGGAGTTCCTGTTCGGGGCCCGGGTGTGGCGCCGGCCACGGCGGCTGCTGACCGCCCTCGTCCCGACGGTCGCCATCTTCACCGTCTGGGACGTGATCGCCATCGCCCGCGACCACTGGTCGTACAACCCCGAGTACGTCACCGGGTGGGAGCTCCCCTTCGACCTGCCGGTGGAGGAGCTGGTGTTCTTCCTCGTCATCCCCCTCTGCAGCCTCCTGACCTACGAGGCCGTGCGCCGGGTGATCATCGGCAAGGAGCGCCCCTGATGGAGTACACGTGGGCGTCGGTCGCCGGGGCCGTCGCGGTGGTGCTGGCCGAACTGCTGTGGCTGCGGACGGGGATCTTCATGAAGGCGACGTACTGGATCGCCTACGGGATCATCGTGTTCTTCCAGGTCCTGGTCGACGGCTGGCTGACCAAGCTGTCGGCGCCCATCGTGCTGTACAACCCGGAGATGAACACCGGGTGGCGGGCGCCGTGGGACATCCCGGTGGAGGACTACGTGTTCGGCTTCGCCCTCGTGACCCTGCCCATCATCCTCTGGGAGCGGGCGGGTCAGCGTCGAGCCGCCGCAGCCGGCGCACGGAGTGACCCAGCAGGAACAGCGCCGACCCCCCCACGATGACCACCTGACCCCACAGCGCGGCCAGGGCCAGTGGGGGCAGACCGAGTCCCACGGCGGTGAGGATGATGCGGGTGGGCCGCTCCCCGGGCGTGATCACCTGGCGCGCCGGCTCCTCGGTCTCGCCGGCCAGCGTCGCCCGGGCCCGCACGTACTCCAGCCACCAGGCCGCGGCCACCGCGGCCACCGCGGCCTCGGCGGCACCGCCGGCGACGATGGCCAGTGACGCCGGGAGGGCGGCGTCGGCCAGACGGTCGAGGGCGGAGTCGAGCAGGAACCCCACCCTGGTGGTGCGTCCGGCCTGCACCGCCACCGCCCCGTCCAAGGAGTCGAGCAGCCCGGAGACGGTGACGGCCAGACAGGCCAGTGCCGGGCCCGGCCACCCGTCGAGGGTGGCCAGAGGAACGGCCGCCACCGCGGCCACCAGGGCGGCCACGGTGACCGCGTCGGCCGAGACGCCGGCCCGGGCGAGGGGCCGGGCGACGGCGGCGACGCCGCGCAGCCAGCCGCCGACGAAGCCCTCGGGCGGCTGGGTGCGGTGGACCTCGGCCCACGCCCGCAGGTGGTCGTCGCCCGACTTTCCCTCGGCCATCACCCGCCATTACACCTGACGGGTGCCACCGATGCGGGGGATGCGACCGGCCTGCGTGGCCCGAACGCCGTGGACGGCCACGACGGCCACGCTCGTGGGGCTGGCCCGGATGGGCATCGCCGCCCGGCGGTTCCTGGCCCCCGATCCCACCGCCCCACCGATCGATGTGCGGGTGGTGGTGCCGGCCCGGGACGAGGCCGCCGGGATCGCCGCCTGCGTGGCCGCCGCCCTCCCCCAGGCCACCGAGGTGGTGGTCGTCGACGACGGGTCGTCGGACGGCACCGCCGATGTGGCTCAGGCGGCGGGCGCCCGGCTGGTCCGGCTGGACGGGGCCCTGGAGCCAGGGTGGCTGGGCAAGCCCCAGGCGTGTGCGGTCGGGGCGGCCGGGGCCAGGACGGAGTGGCTGGCCTTCGTGGACGCCGACGTGGTGTTGCACCCGGCGGCCCTGGCCACCATGGCGGCGGCCACCCGGGCGACGTCGACCAGCATCGCCGGGGGGCTGGACTGCGGCTCGTTCTGGGAGCGCCTGCTGCTCCCGGAGCTCGGTCTGGCCCTGGTCCAGGAGGGGCTGCCACCGGACTTCGCCGGGGGCCAGTGCTTCCTCGTCCGCCGGGACGCGTACTGGGCGGTGGGCGGCCACGGCCATGCCTCGGTCCGGGGATCCGTGGTGGACGACCGCGACCTGGCCCGGGCCCTCGGTGGCCACGACGCCCGCCTGGCCCCGCACCTCATGAAGGCCCGGATGTACCGCGACCTCGACGGGCTGCGGGCCGGGCTGGTGAAGAACCAGGCCGGCCTCCACCCCCGTCCCGTCCGCCACCTGGCCGCCCTGGTCGTGCCCGTGGCCACCCGCCGGCCGTGGGCGGCGATGGCGGCGAGCGCCGGGGGTCGGGCCGTCGCCGGCCAGAACCCCCTCTACGGCGTCCTGGCCCCGGTGGCCCGGGCGTCGCTGGCCGCCCTGTACCTGGAGAGCGTGTGGCGGGCCCGGTCGGGACGGCCGGTGCGGTGGAAGGGCCGCGACGTCCCCGTGGCCGGAGGGTGCTCCTCATCAGGGCTGGCTCCCGGTAACCTGCGCCGGATGCAACCGGCTGGCGGTCGCCGATGAGAGGCACGGCTCGCGTCCGGAGACTGGCGCTGGTGCTCGCTCTGGTGGTGTCGCCGCTGGCCGGCGTCGGGGTCGGTGCCGTGGCCACCGCCGACCCGGCTGCCGCGGCCACGTGGATCCACGGCATCGACGTGAGCAACTGGCAGGGCGCGGTCGACTGGGACACGGTCCGGCGGTCCGGCCGTCTCTTCGCCTTCGCCAAGGCCACCGAAGGGGTGACGTTCGTCGACACGACGTTCGCCGCCAACCGGCAGGGGATGGCGGCCGCCGGTCTGACCCTGCGCGGCTTCTACCACTTCGCCCGCCCCGACCGGAACACGGCGGCGGCCGAGGCCGACCACTTCCTGCGCACCGTCGGCCGCTTGGGCCCGGGCGAGGTGGCGGTGCTCGACCTGGAGGTCGCGCCCGGTCCCGGCGTGGGCGACTGGGCGGCCGAATGGCTCGGGCGGGTGGCGCAGGCCACCGGCCGCACGCCGGTCCTCTACAGCTACCAGGCGTACCTCTACAGCATCCCCACCGCCCGCCTCACCCAGTACCCGCTGTGGATCGCCAACTGGGGGCGCGATGACGGCACCATCCCCGAGTCGCAGCCGGCCACCGACCGGTGGGCCCGGTGGACCTGGTGGCAGTACACGTCCAACGCAACCGTGCCGGGAGTGTCCGGTCGCGTCGACGACTCCGTCTTCGCCGGCTCGGTGGCCGAGCTGGCCGCCTACGGGGGGGCGGCGGCGGCGGACCCCTTGGGCGACCTGGTGCGAGGCCTGCTGGGCGGCCTGTTGCCGCCCCCGTCACCGGCTGCGGCCCCGACCCCGGCCCCGGCGCGGGGGCCGGCGGGTGACCCTCTTGCCGGCGTCGGCTCACTGCTGGACGCCGTCGGTGAGTCGCTCGGGCCGAAGTAGGCGCGTTCCGGTCGCCACCGGCCTGGTGGCGATGGTCGCCGCCGTCTCTTCGTGCTCGAGTGAGCCCGACCCGCGCCCGCTGCCGGCGGCCCCGACGACGACGGTCGCGGCCAGCACGGTCCCACCCCCGCCGGCGACCACGACCACCACCGTGGTGTCGACGACGTCGGCCCCGGCCGGGCCGGCCACCACGTCGCCCGCCTCGTCACCGGAGGGCCACGCCAAGGCCCTCTACGAGGCGTGGGCACGGGGCGACCGGGCCGCCGCCGCCGCCGTCGCCGAACCTCGGGCGGTCGACGCCCTGTTCGCCCGCCAGTGGCGGCAGGGCGACGGATGGTCCTTCGTCGACTGCTCGGGTGCGGCCGGGTCCGTCATCTGCACGTGGCGGGGGGCGCCCGGCCAGGTCCTCTTCCGGGTGCAGAACGTCACCGGCGGTGTCCCCGTGGCCGTGTCCGACGTGCGGTTCCAGCCCTAGCGCCGGCCCCGCCCCCGACTCTTGGGAGGTGTCAGCGCTCCGGTTCGGTCGACAGCAGGACGTACTCGGAGACGTCGATGTAGGCCAGGTCGCCGACGAAGGGAGACCCCACCCGCAGGCCGATGTTGCGGCGCTCGACCAGGACCAGCCCGGTGCGGGGGTCGAACCAGTCGTCGACCACGGCCGTCCCCTCGGTGGCGTCGGAGAACACGGTGGTCCACCGGGTGTGACGGGCCGGGAGCCGGCGCCCGTCGATCTCCACCTCCTCGTCGCCGACGTACTCGGTGACCTGGGAGGCGCGGGTGTCCTCGTCGGCGCAGACCCACTCGACCCGGTCCCCCGGCCGCATCCCGGACCCGTCGAACGACCCGCCGTCGCACCGGAAGTCCTGGGTGCCGTGGGTCCACCAGTAGGCGATGTCGGTGCCGTAGGTCACCAGCCGCCCGCCGCACCGGTCGTAGTACTCCACGTGCTGGACGAGGAACAGCTGCGTCTCCCGGACCCCGCACCCGCGCCGGGTGACGATGCGCGTGGTGACGGGGCTGTAGTCGCGCTGGTAGTCGAGGAACGACACCCGCTCGCCGCCGGTGGTCCGGTAGCGGTACACCCCGGGCACCGGGAGGCCGTCGACAGGCACCGCCGCCTCGGCCCCGGCGGCCCGGAAGCGGGCGACGGCGTCGTCCAGCCCGACCGGGTGGACCCAGTAGCGGCCACCGAACAGGAAGGCGGGCGCCCCCACCGCCACGGTGACGGCCAGGGCGACCAGGCGGCGGCGGTTGGCCGGGCTCAGGGGCGGGACACCCGATAGGCCACCGCCATCTTCCGCCACGCCGGGACCCGCACCCGCGACGAGAAGACGTCGTAGCCGGCGGCCTCGATCTGGTCGAGGATGCCCGAGTAGAGGGCCCGGGC
>JALYGL010000162.1 GCA_030777125.1 Actinomycetota bacterium | reverse complement strand
AGCTCCCGCAGCCAGGTCATCTCCGTGTGGCCCTCGGGGACGGGGCAGTCGGGCAGGTCGGGGGCCACCAGGCGCAGGTCGAAGGCGCAGGCCCGGGCCATCTCGGCCGCCCGCTCCACCACCCCTGGGTAACGGGCGAAGCGCCGGGCCTGCTCCGCCCCCGATCGCAGGCAGGCCGCGCCCGATGCCGGTAGCCAGCCGTCGATCTCGTCCAGCGACCGGCGGGCCCGCACCGCGGCCAGGGCCGTGGCCAGGGGCCACCGGGCCGGGGTGGCGTAGTGGACGTTGTTGGTGGCCACCACGTCGACGCCGGCCCGCACGGCCAGGGCGGCCAGGGCGTCGTTGCGGGCCGAGTCGAGGGGGTCGCCGTGGTCCCACAGCTCCACGGCCACGTTGTCGCGCCCGAAGGCGTCCACCAGCCGACCCAGCTCGGCCGCCGCCGCCGCCGGCCCGGCCCAGGCCAGGGCGGCGGGCACGGTGCCCTTGCGGCAGCCAGTGAGCACCTGCCAGTGGCCGCCGTGGGCGCCGGCCAGGCGGGCCAGGTCGGTGCGGGGCAGCCCCTTCTCGCCCCCGGCCAGGTGGGCGGCGCTGACCGCCCGGCACAGGCGGGCGTAGCCCTCGGGGTCGCGGGCCAGTACCACCAGGTGGACCCCCTGCGGGTCGGCGATCCCGTTCTGCAGGCGCCGGGGCAGCTCCAGGGTGAGCTCGGAGCCGAAGACGGTGGGCATGCCCAGGGCGGCGGCGGCCTCGGCGAAGCGCACCACCCCGTAGACGCCGTCGTGGTCGGTGAGGGCCAGAGCCTCCAGGCCCAGCCGGGCCGCCTCCTCCACCAACTCCTCGGGGTGGGAGGCGCCGTCGAGGAAGCTGAAGTTGGAGTGGCAGTGCAGCTCGGCGTAGGGCGTGGAGGCGGAGCGGGATGGGGCCGCCACCACCGGCGCCCGGTAGGCGCCCCGCGCCTTGGACCACGCCGGGCTGTCGCCGCTATCTGCGTCGGCCGGCCGGTCCGAGAGCCGTCGCTCCAGCTCCGACCACGGGACCGGCGGGTTCCTCCATCCCATGGATCGACCATAGCGAACGCGTGTTCGACGAGCCAGGTGGCATCGCCGACCGTCCTACTGTGGGTCGGTGACCCCGACCGCACCGCGCCGCCGGGCGCTGACCATCCTCCTCTGCACCCTCGTGCTGCTCCCCGTCCTGCTCACCGGGCCCACCGCGAGCGCATCCCAGGAACGTCAGCCGACGACCACCACGACCCTCCTGAAGGGCGACCGTCCCACCAACTACCCGGGTCTCGGTCTCATCGCCCTGGGCGTCGGCGCCTGGGCGGTCGTGTTCGGCGTCGTGCTCTACCGGTCGCCCCGGCGGGCGTCGAGGCCGCGCCACCCGGAGGTGCAGCCGTGATCGGCCCGGTGTCGCGGCGACGGTTCCTCACCATGGCCGGCGCCGGGTCGGCCGCCGTGCTGGTGTCGGCCTGCTCCGGCCCGACCCGGGCCCCGACCGCCATCGGCCCGACCGATCCGGCCGTCACTCGCGTCGAGGACCGCCGCCGGCGACCCGGCGCCCGTGTCACCGAGCTGGCCCTGGCCGCGGCGCCGCTGAGCGTGGACCTCGGCGGCGGCCTTGCCGCCCGCACGTGGGCCTACGGCGGCGCGGTTCCCGGAGAGGAGGTCCGCCTGAGGGCGGGCGACGTCCTCCGGGCCAGCTTCACCAACAACCTGCCCGAGCCCACCACCGTCCACTGGCACGGGATCGCCCTGCGCAACGACATGGACGGCGTCGACGGGCTCACCCAACCGCCCATCGCCCCGGGGGCCACCTTCGTCTACGAGTTCACCGCTCCCGACCCCGGCACCTTCTGGTTCCACCCCCACTCCGGCCTGCAGCTCGACCGCGGCCTGTACGCGCCCCTCGTCGTGGAGGACCGGAGCGAGCCGGGCGCCTACGACAAGGAGTGGGTGGTGGTGCTCGACGACTGGGCCGACGGCGTGGCCCAGTCGCCGGAGGCCACGCTCGCCGACCTCCGGGCCGGCCGCGGCGCCCACGCCGCCCACCTGGCCGCCGCCGAGAGCGGAGGCGAGGCGCCGTCGGGTGGGGCCTTCCTGGGAGGGGCCGGCGCCGGCGACGTCGTGTACCCGCTGTACCTGCTCAACGGCCGGCAGCCATCGGACCCGGCGGTGTTCGAGGCCCGGCCCGGCGAGCGGGTGCGGATCCGGATCGTCAACGCCGGCTCCGACACGCCCTTCCGGGTGGCCCTGGGCGGCCACCGCATGACCGTCACCCACACCGACGGCTTCCCGGTCGAGCCGGTCACCGTCGACGCCCTTGTGGTCGCCATGGCCGAGCGCTACGACGTGGTGGTCACCGTGCGGGAGTCCGGCGTGTTCCCACTGGTGGCCGAGGCCGAGGCCAAGGGGAACCTGGCCATGGGCGTCCTCCGCTCCGGCCCGGGCGAGGTGCCCAGACCCGGGGTCCTGCCGGCCGAGCTGACCCGGCGGGTGCTCAGCATGACCGATCTGCGGGCGGCCCAGTCCGTGCGTCTGCCTGAGGGTCGGCCCGACCGCCGGTACAACCTGGAGCTGGGCGAGAGCCGGAGCGGCTACGTGTGGACGATCAACGGCAAGCCCCACGGGCAGGACGAGGCCCTACCGATCGAGGAGGGCGAGCGGGTGCGGCTGACGTTCCTCAACCGCTCCACCATGTTCCATCCCATGCACCTGCACGGCCACACCTTCCAGGTCGTCACGCCCGACGGCCTGGGCCCCCGCAAGGACACCACCATCGTGCGGGCCGGTCAGGACGTGGCCGTGGACTTCCTGGCCGACAACCCGGGCCAGTGGATGGTGCACTGCCACAACCTGTACCACCAGACCGGCGGCATGATGACGACGGTCTCGTACGTCCGCGACGGCGCTGGCACCCGCGGCGGCGCTCAGCGGGCAGCCGGGTGGAACCCGTTCACCTGCAGCTACGCCCTGCCTACCTGACGACGAACGTGCCCGACATGGCGCTCGGGTGCACCTCGCAGTGGAAGGCGTAGGCACCGGCGGGCAGGGCGTTGACACTGAAGTTCTCGGTCTTGGGGCCCTGGACGAGCGGGGCCCGGAACAGCGGTTGGCCGGTGTCGGTGTGGCTGCGCAGGACCACGATGTTGTGGTTGGTCCCGGCGTCCTTGTTGTCGAAGGCCACGGTGAAGGCCTGGCCGGCGGGCGCGGCCAGGCAGTCCTTGTCGAACTTGGTGCCGCTGGCCGTGATCGACAGGGAGGTCCCCGAGGGCGAACAGGTCGAGGTGGGGTTGCCGCCGTGGTCGGCGTGCTGGCCTCCTCCCCCGCCGCCGTGCATGCCCATGGCGGTGGTCGGAGCGGCCTGACCGCCGTCGGCGGTGGCCAGCGGGTCACCGCCGTCGTCGCTGTCGCCACAGGCTGCGAACAGGAGGGCGCCGGCCACCAGCACTACTGACAGTCTCTGCATAGCGCGGATCCTACCGGGTGGCAGGATCAGTCGTAGGTCGCCTCCACCGACCACCGCCCGCCTTCCACGGCCAGCAGGTGGGCGGCGCCCGCGGTGGTGGTCACCTGCCAGCGGGCCAGGCGGGAACGGGCCGCCAGCCGGCCGGTGTCAGCCGGCGCCGACCGGGCCGCGCCCGCCCACCACCGCTCGTCGTAGGGCCACGGTCCGGCCCACGCCGTCACCTCGGCCCAGGGACCTCCGGCGATGGACAGGCGGGCGGGGCGGCCGGTGGGGGCGCCCCGGCCGGTGACCCCCACCGCGGCCCCGGACCCGTCGACCACCTCCGCCGGCAGTGAAAAGAGGTGGACGGTGGACGGCGCCGGGGGCGGGACCCGTCCCGGCCACGAGCCGTCGCCGCCCACCGGACGGCTCTCGCCCCATGGGACCAGCCGGGCCCGTTCGGCCGGCCCCCTCCCCCCGTCGAGGGTGGCGGTGACCACGGCGTCGGGGCCGAGGATGCCCTGGACCCGGGCCAGGGCCAGGGCCGCCCGCTCGGCCGCGGCCCGATCGCCTCCCCAGAAGCCGAGCTGGCGGCCGTCGTCGGGACGGACCTCGTCCGGCGCCAGCCGGATCAGGGTCAGCCCGCCCGTCGTCCGCCAGCCGTCGAGCTGCCACCGGACCCGCTCGGCCAGGGCCGCGGGCGTCAACCCACCGTCGTGGCGCCACAGGCGGGACAGGCGCTCGCCATGCTCGCTCTCGGCCTCCACCTGGATGCGGGTGACGGTCAGGCCCCGGTCGGACAGCTGCTGCGTCAGGCGCTCGGCCAGGCCCCGGGCCACGAACGCGGCCGCCTCCACCCGGTCGGCGGGCGGGTCGAGCTCGGCGGCCACGGCCAGGTCCGGCGGCGGGGTGCGGAC